>JAXJUJ010000001.1:0-10799 GCA_036309125.1 Acutalibacteraceae bacterium
CTTTTCGCCCGAACTGCGTTAAAAATCCTTGAAATACGGCAGTATATCTGCAGATTTTTGCCTTGTTCAGACAAAAATCTTCCTTTTCAAAACTGCTTCGTACCTAAAACACAATAGATTGCGTACAGTCGGGTATTTCTTCTTTGAAGGCATACTATCGTATGGTAAAAAGAAAAATAGTCGAATGTGCGTGATATATTGTGTTTTAGGCATATTTTTTAGTGGAAATTAAAGTATAACATATTATAACACGTGTGATAGTGAAATTCAATTACAAAAAGGTCTTTTTGTATAAATTTATGTGATTGTGTGTTTTCCATATATATGGTATCATTAAAAAAGAGGTGATACTAAAATGAATAATAATACAAAGTTAAGTCTTGTTTTTGCTTTGGTGGGACTTGCTGTTGGTGCGGAAATGTCTTTTGTAATTGACGGAAATATCTTTATAGATATGATAATAGGCACCCTTGCGGGTGCCGTAACAGGTTATTTCCTTAATTCATTTGTTCTGAAAAAATGAGATCAGCTGTTCTGCCGTTAATAAGCTTGATAAGTGCAGCAGGGGAAAGCTCGATCTGTGCACCAACCTTGCCTGCGCTGACAGCAACTGTTTCAAGCTCGGTAATATCGATGTGAAATGTTGTCCTGAATTGCTTTTTCATACCTATCGGACTACATCCTCCGTGAATGTAGCCTGTAAGGGGGAGAAGCTCATCCTGACGTATCATTTCGATTGACTTTTCACCGACAGCCTTTGCAGCTTTTTTCAGGTCAAGATGCTCAGCGACAGGAATAACGAAAACATAATAATTTTTACTTGCGGAGCGTGTCACGAGAGTTTTGTAGACGGATTTCACATCTTTCCCTACGAAATTCGCTACAGTCACACCGTCAGTCGGAATACCCTCACCGTGCGGATAAAAGTGCGGTGTATAGGGTATTTTTTTCTGCTCTAAAATCCGCATAACATTTGTTTTTTCAGTCTTTTGTGCCATATAAATCACTCTAAGTAGTCAACAATTTTTGTCATCTTACCGTTACGGAAGTATACACGTGGTACTCTTCTGGTGATGCAACAGAGAAATTCATAGTTGAATCTGCCTGAAATCTCACCGATTTCTTCGCAGGAGATGAAATCATCTCCGTCTTTACCGACGAGAGTTACGTTATCACCGATAAGTACACCGGGAATATCCGTGACATCTACCATAAATTGGTCCATACATACTCTTCCGACGATTTTTGCACGTTTTCCGTGGATAAGTACGCTGCCTTTGTTTGAAAGCTGTCTTGGATAGCCGTCAGCGTATCCGACAGGAATTGTAGCAATAACTGTCGGCTTTTCAGCAACGTAAGTAGAGCCATAGCTGACAGTATCACCCTTATTGATTGTTTTAACATTGATAACGACACTGTGAAGCTCCATTGCAGGTCTGACGTCAAGGTTATCTTTGTTCACTTCGTCAGAAGGATAAAGTCCGTAGGTTATGATACCGCTTCTGACCATATTGAGAAAATCATCCTGCATATCAATGATTGCTGCACTGTTGCAGACGTGCTTTATCGGAATATTTATTCCGGAAGCTTCGAGATTTTTAACGAATTTTCTGAATTTCTCAAGCTGATTGTTCATTGAAGTTTTATCTGCGGAGTCGGCACATGCGAAATGAGTGAAAATTCCGTCTATTTCAATGTTGGAAAGCTCGGAAATGCGCTTGATTTCTTCTGCACTTTCATCGTTCGGGATGTATCCGATTCTGCCCATACCTGTGTCAACCTTCAGGTGGATATGCGCTGTTGTGCCCATCTGTTTTGCAGCTTCGTTAAGGCTTTTAGCGATGCCGTACTGAAAAACGGTGAGCATTATATCATTACGTATGATTGTTTCGAACTGATTCGGGAAAACAAAGTCGAGTATGAGCAAAGGCTTTGTGATACCTGCACGTCTGAGTGCAAGAGCTTCGCCGACAGTAGCTACGGCAAAACCGTAAGTGCTGATTTCACTGAGGGCTTTTGTGACCTCAATTGCACCGTGGCCGTAAGCGTCAGCTTTAACGACGGGCATAACTCTCGTCTGATTTCCGACCTTATTTATAATCTTTTTTGTGTTTTCGCAGATTACGTCAAGGTCAATTTTTAAATATACTCTGTTAAGATAGTCAAGACTGCTCAAAATAAGCACCTCTTAGTCAATTACTTTGATTGTTTCGATTACGGGCTGCTGATCCTTCGGGATAGAGTCTGATTCGGGGGTAGTGTCACGAATCTCATCGATGATGTTCATACCTTCTGTTACGTAGCCGAAAGCGGCATAGTTTCCGTCGAGGAATGTGCTGTCCTCAAGACAGATGAAAAACTGTGATGAAGCACTGTCAGGATCGGGTGTACGTGCCATTGAAATGACGCCGCGCTTGTGGCTGATGTTGTTCTGCACACCGTTTGATGCAAACTCGCCTTTGATCTGCTTGTCTGAACCACCGGCACCGTCGCCGTCAGGGTCACCGCCCTGAAGAACGAAGTCCTTGTCGAGTCTGTGGAAGCCTACGCCGTCATAAAAACCGCTTTTTGCAAGCTCAATGAAATTTCCGACAGATAAGGGAGCTTCGTCAGGATAAAGCTCAATTTTGACTGTACCGTAGTTTCTGATAGTCATTTCTACGTGGTGAACGGTATTCTTTCTGATTGTTGAATCAGCAGGAGTATTCTGTTCTGCAACCAATGTAGTGCCCTGTGAATTGTTGCTGTTGTCCTGATTTTCGCTTTTGTCGTCTGAGCATGATGCAAAAGACATCAGAATAAGGCTCACAGAGAAAAATAAACAAAGAAATTTTTTCATAAAAACACCTCGTATTTAAACTAAGGCTTATTATAACATACGCT
Organism: Acutalibacteraceae bacterium; assembly: GCA_036309125.1. Lineage (GTDB taxonomy): Bacteria > Bacillota > Clostridia > Oscillospirales > Acutalibacteraceae > CAG-488. The sequence goes on from JAXJUJ010000001.1 coordinate 2,884, forward strand.
CACATTATAGACAAGAGAATTTTTTGTGATATAATAATTTGGAAATGGGGTGAAATTATGTTTGTGTGCAATTCGTGTCCGCGAAAATGTAATATTGACCGTGATTCGGTAACGGGAATATGCGGTGCACCTGCCGCTTATAAGGTAGCAAGAGCAGCACTTCATTTCTGGGAAGAACCTTGTATCAGCGGTGAAAAGGGGAGCGGCACGGTTTTCTTTTCGGGTTGTTCGCTGAAATGTGTTTTCTGCCAGAATTTTGAAATCAGCAGAAATGCTTTCGGTAAAGAAATTTCTGAAGAAAAGCTTATTGAGATTTTTAAAGACCTTGAAAATCAGGGAGCGCACAACATTAATCTTGTCAATCCGACGCATTATTCTGCTCAGCTTTCAGAAACTCTCAGAAAGTATAAGTCCTCAATCCCTGTTGTCTGGAATACGGGAGGGTATGACAGCGTCGAAAGCCTTCGTAAGCTTGACGGACTTGTTGATATCTACCTTGCAGATATTAAATATGTAAGCGAAAGTGTGTCAAAAAAGTACAGCGGTGCAGAAAATTATTTTTCCGTTGCATCTCAGGCAGTGCTTGAAATGCAGAGTCAGGTCGGTGAGAATGTTTTTGACGAAAACGGGATAATGAAGAAAGGGCTTATAATCCGTCACCTTGTGCTGCCCGGAAATGTCAGTCAGGCTTTCAGAGTGATGGATTGGGTAAAGGAAAATCTTCCTGAAGACACAATTCTGAGTCTTATGAGTCAGTACACACCCTGCGGCAAAGCCTGTGAATATCCGACAATCAACCGAAGATTAAGCGAAAGAGAATATGACCTTGTTCTTGACTATGCCGAAAAGCTGGACTTTGAAAATGTTTTTATTCAGGAGATTGAGTCATCGTCGAAAGATTTTATTCCTGATTTTGACTTGACAGGAATATAAATATTTGACTTTTAGATATATTGATATTATAATGTTAGAGCAAAATTATTATTTGGAGGAACAAAAATGAAAAAGTTCAGCAGAATTGTTTCTGTTTTTATGGTTCTTGTAATGATGTTCTCACTTCTTACTTTTAACAGTGCAGCAGCATCAATCAAAAAGATTGAAATTGTATCAGTGCCGACTAAGACAACATTCTATAAGGGTACTGATTGGGATTATGGTCACTGGACATTTCCTGAAGATGACGGTTTAGGTGTTTTCACACCGGATAACAAAAATATCACGTTCTTACATCATGGCGGCTGCTTCCATCGCTTCCAGGACAGAGGTATGCTTGACATGAACGGATTGGTTGTAAAGGTTACTTATACTAACGGCACAACTAAGAATATCGCTTATAAGGAAACAAGACACAGCACAGGTGTCGTTGAGACAAACATCTATTACTCACCCAAGGGTGGCGAATACAAGGTTGGCGAAAATATCATCGAGGTTTATTTCCCGGATGATTTTGATGCGTATACAACATACAAAATCACTATCGTTGACAATGCAGGTCCGCAGAAGGGCGATGTTGATTCAAACTCAAAGATAAACTCAACTGATGCACTCCTTGTGCTTCAGCATACAGTTAAGTTGATTACTCTCACATCTGCTCAGCAGACAGTTGCAGATCTTAACGGTGACAAAAAGATCAACAGTATTGACGCTCTCAGAATTCTTCAGATCAGCGTAGGTATGTAATCAAAACTTAAAAAGCTTATGAACGGCGTACATTGTGTACGCCGTTTTTGTTTTTTGATATATCAATAAAGAAAATTGATTGACTATATTCTTCTTATGAACTATAATATCTGTCGGGTGATGTTATGCAAAGCTTGGCTGTATATAAAACTGAAAGCTATGAGGATGAAGTTCTCTATAATGCGATAAAGAAACATTTCGATGCGCATAATATTGCACGGGAAATTCCTGAAGGTGCGAAAGTTCTTTTGAAACCGAATCTTGTAACTGATAAAGAAGCAGCGTTTTCAGTCACAACCAATCCACGTTTTGTTTTTGCGGTCATACGCTGTCTTCGTGAAATAGGTGTGAAGGATATAACCATTGCTGACTGTCCGGGAGGGGCACTTCTGCTTTTCTCGCAGATGCAGGATGTTTATAAAAAAACAGGCTATTCCTTTCTTTCGGAGTATGCTGTTCTGAACACTGATTTTGAAAGTTCAGATGTTCTTACAGCATCAGGATTTACAAATAAAAAGTTCAATATAATCAACGCTGTCAATGGTGCTGATTACATTATAAATCTGCCGAAGCTCAAAACTCATAATATGACCTGCATAACAGCAGCTGTTAAAAATCTTTTCGGAGTGATACCGGGTCTGCAGAAGCCTGCTTTTCATGCAAAGTATCCTGCGGCAAAGGATTTTTCAAATATGCTTGTTGAACTTGCCGCGACGGTAAAGCCTGATTTTACCATCGTGGATGCGATTGACATTATGGAGGGTAACGGACCGACAAACGGCAGAAAGAGATATCTCGGTCTGACTTTCTCAGGAAAAGATATTTTCACGCTTGATAAGTTTATAGTTAATACGATCGGCGTAGCGGAAGATAAGGTACCTACGATTGCTGCATCAGCACGTAAAGGCTTTATAGATAATGAGCTGATTGCTAAGGGGGATACTGATTTTGTGGTGTTTTCTCCGATTGTTCTTCCTGACGTAAAAAATGCCGATACCTCGGGGAAGAAAATTACTGCAAGGGTAGGTTCACTCGTTCAGAAAATGAGTGACGCTGTTTTTATGAAATATCCGCAGATGAATGATAAATGTATTCTCTGTAAAAAATGTATTGTCACCTGCCCGAAAAAGGCACTCAGGATTGCCGATAAAACGGTTCAGCTTGACAAAAAGAAATGTATCGGATGTCTGTGCTGTGATGAGGTTTGTGTAAACGGTGCAGTTGATATAAAGAAGAAAATTAAAATGAGATGATTCAATGAAGATTTTATTCGTTCAGCCGTCAGCCGGCTTTATGATGAGAGGAACGACGTATCCTGTTTGCAGGAGTATGATGGTAACGGCATCATATATGAAATCGCTCGGAAATGAAGTTCAGGTATTTGACCGATGTGTGGATTTCAGAGATGCAAAGAAGGTTATTGAAGCCTTCAATGCAGATGCCGTTATGCTTTATCTGCCTCCGACGGCATCTGTCGGGGATGCGATTTACGTTTCTTCACTCGCAAGAGAAAACGGAGCTGTTATCATATGGGGTGAGGTTGTTGCGGCAGCTTTTGCACCTCAGATTATCAATGGCGGATACGCTGACTTTGTAATAACAGGAGAAACAGAAACAAAGCTCAGACGGCTTCTCGAAGAATATACATCGTCACGTAACTATGAATCAGTATCAGGGTTGACTTATTGCGATGACGGGAAATTAGTTTCAACACCTAATAAAAATGATACTGACCTTGAAACTGTTCCTGTGATTGATTGGGAGCTGATTGATGTTAAAAAATGCTTCAGAAAGTTTCCTTTTTGTAAAAAGATGCTTTATATGTACACATCACGCGGGTGTCCGTTTAAATGTACCTATTGCTACAACACAATGTTTTATAATTCTCAGCACCGCAAACGTCCGATAAAATATGTTCTTGAAGAGATTAAATACCTTGAAGAAAAATACGGACTTGATGGGGTTAATTTTTCAGATGAGCTTCTTTTGCTTACTGATGATGAGGTTGAAGAGATCCGTAGCTTCAGACAGAAAAATAATCTTAAGTTTTTCTGGGGCGCTGAAACGAGAGCCGATGCATACAAGGATATCGGAATGCTCAGAAAAATGTATGAAGCAGGCTGCCGTTGGTTTATGCTTGGGCTTGAAACAGGCAGTGACGAGACACGCAGGAAGATCAACAAGCCGATGGACCGTGATCTTATACGCAACTTTGTCGATATGTGTACTGAAGCAGGAATTGCAACTTTCGGCTCGTTTATTATAGGTTTCCCTGATGAAACTCCCGAGCAGCTTAAGGAAACAGTCAGCTTTGCACAGAGTCTTAAGGTGGATGCATTTATGTTTAACTATTACATTGTTATCCCCAAAACACCGATGGGTGACGATGTGGTAAAAAATAAAAAACTCAATCTTGACGAAACATTTTTACAGTCAAGAGCATCAAATCAGCTTCAGGTTCTTTCGGGAAACTATTCGCTTGTGTCTGATAAGGAGCTGAGAGTTGTCAAAAGTTGTTTTGACTGGATGACTTTCACAAGAAAGAAAAAAGAAACTGCAACTGAAAATGCATTTATGAGCAAGGCACTGGATGTTTTTAAACACTTTGCCGAAGGCGGAATAAAGAATGCGGTTACCAATGTTTCGGATGCTGTCAAAACCTTTATTACCATTGTTTTTTATTCACATGCTTTTCCTGGAATAAAAAAGAAATACGGTATTAAAAATGTCAATAAAAAATAAAATCAGCGTGCTTTACACAAGGTAAGGCACGCTGTATTTTTAATCAAGCATAAGTCTGATAAACAAACCACCCTGTACTGTACGGTGACGGAAACCAACCATTTCTGAAGTGTCAGTATAGTACCAGTCTGTCATCGGCACTCGTGTGCGCATAGTGTTGTATGCATTCCAGAGAAGATCAGCGAAAAATTCAAAATCATCCTTGTTATCTGCAAGTGTTGCAACCCAGACAAGCCAGTCAGACTTTGTATATTTTTCTCTTGAATCAAGAGGCACGCCGTAGGGGAGTGCTTCTTTTTTATATCTCTCAATCTCAGCTTTATAGAAGCTCTCGGGGAAAAGCTCAGTTTCCCAGATTTTATCCCATACTGAGTTGTATTTAAGGCTGAATGTGCCTTCTCTGTCGTAAGCAAGACGGTAGCTTCCGTCAGGATTTTCTGCATTCCTGATGAAAGAATCAGAATAATCCTTGGCAATTGAGAGAAGCTCATCTGCTTCGTTTTCTTTGCCGAGATTTCTGAGGATATCTGCAAATCCCGCAATACCCATAATCGCCTTGAGAGAAAGATTGCAGTTGTGAGCAAGGTGTCCTGCAAAGTCATCTGTGCAGAGCTGATGCTCAGGGTCTTTACCGTATTTGATAAGGTATTTACTCCACTTCTCAAGCAAACCGAAGTTTTCTTCAGCGAAAGAATAATCACCGTCAGCCTTGCTTATTGCAGAAACGAGGATGATCATATTTCCGCATTCTTCTACGGGCATCTGCCATCTTAACTCATTGTTACCGTAAACCTGACCGTTGACGAGGGGATACTGACCTACGTCGTGAGGAGCGAAATCAAACTTCCAGTCATCTGATGCGGCATAACGGAAAATCGGGCGAAGCATACCTTTAAGAAGCTCTGTGTTATAAAGAAGATACATCGGAGCACTCGGATATGTAACGTCAACTGTTGCAGCACAGCCGTTTGAGAAGCATTCTTTTGAAATGTAAAGGTTGTTTCCCTCGTTATCTACAACGAGCTTGTGTGCTGCCATAACCTGACGGTATGCAAGCAGTAACATCTCTGCATATTTTTCTCCGCCTTTTGTTGTTGCTTCTGACTGAATCTTGTCAGAAAAAGCGTTGCATTTTGCGAGAAGCTCATCGTATTCAGCTGCAGCTTCTTTAATTGCTTCTTCGATGGTTTTTCCGTCTTTCTTCCAGTATGCCTTGATGTGATCACCAAAGTAAACCATACTGTCGATATCGTCATATGCAAAAAGGAAAAGCTTTTCATTTTTGATCTCAGTTTCAGCGTAAACTGCGTAAAGACCTTCAATAACTGCGTTGCCTGTCTTTGCTTCGCCTTCAGCTGCGAGATAACAGTAACCCCAGTCGATTCTGACATCGTCACCACTTCTCCAGAGAACTTTCTGATCGCCGCTACCAATTCTTACACAGGAGAGACCTTCAATCTCAACGGGTTCAGAATAAGCTCTGCCTTCACCTGCCTTGTTGAGAACAAGCTCTTCACTGACATAAATCTTCGCTGTTACGTTATGCTCAGCACCGTCAAGAGCTTCATAAGAAAGCTTGAGATATGATACAGGACGTGAAGCGTAGTAAAGCTCAGTAACAAGCATAGGGGAGGTGAATTCAGCCTTGACACGGATACCTGCATCTTCATAGATGACTGTGGTTGTGAAAGCGTTTGCATCAACGCTCACAACGTTCATTTTTTCAATGCTCTTATTGTCATCATCACCAAGGAAACGGTAAACCTTACCGTCAATGCTGAGGTAACCTACTATATTATTCTCAGCAGCAGTCCAATGTGTTGTGGGCTTTGAATTGATATTATCTGTCCATACCGAAAAATACGGGTCAATCGTGATAAGCGGAATGGACGGCATTCTCATTTTCATAAAATCATTCCTCGATAAATTTTTTCATCATTGACGGGCCGAAATCAACGTAAACACCCGTTGCCTTTGCTGTGTCCTCGTTGATTGATTCAACACCGCTGTCCTTTTCTGCTGACTTTTTATAAATCATATATGGCACAGGATCACTTGCATGAGTTTTTGTAACTATCGGAGTCGGGTGGTCGGGGAGGATCATAATCTTATAATCGTCACCGATCTCCTCGAGACCGTTGATAATAACGGGAAGAACCTTCTCGTCGATGAGCTCGATTGCTCTTACTTTGTTTTCAGGCTCGTTTCTGTGACCGCACTCGTCGGGAGCTTCGATGTGAACATAAACAAGATCTGCACCGTTTCTGAATTCTTCTACGGCAGAGTTTGCTTTGCCTTCAAAGTTTGTGTCGATGTAACCTGTTGCACCCTCGACCTCAGGAGTGTTCATACCTGCAGCGATGCCGATACCCTTGAGAAGGTCAACTGCAGAAATAACAGAACCTTTGATTCCGTAAAGGTCAGTGAAAAGGGGAAGCATAGGCTTTTTACCCTCACCCCAGAGCCAGATTGAGTTTGCGGGACGTTTGCCCTCTGCGATTCTTCTCTTGTTTACGGGATGATCCTTGAGAAGATCATAGCTCTTTCTCATAAGCTCAACGAGCTTCTCAGCTGTCGGAGCTGTTGAAATGTACGGGCCGACAACTCTGTCAGAAATATCGTGCGGAGGTGTCATATTGCCGAGTTCAACCGTACCACCGTGGTGGATAAGACAGTGACGGTAGCTTACACCGTTGTAGAACGTGAATTCCTCATTGCCGAAATGCTCCTGAACTGTTTTGATGATTTCAGCTGCATCGGCACTTGAAATATCACCTGCAGAGTAGTCAACCATTGTCTTGTCATCGTAATTCTCTTCATCAGAAAGTGTGACGAGGTTACAACGCAGTGCAATGTCATTGTCTGCCATCTTGACACCGATACTTACAGCTTCAAGAGGAGAACGTCCTGTGTAATACTTCATAGGGTCGTAACCCATAACGCTGAGGTTTGCAACGTCGCTGCCGGGCTTGAGACCTTCGGCAACAGTGCGTACAAGACCAACCTCACCCTTCTGTGCAAGACGGTCAAAGTTCGGCTTTTTTGCAAGCATCATAGGCGTTTTATCACCTAATGCCGGTACGGGATAGTCAGCCATACCGTCATATAAAATTACTGCATATTTCATAGGTATCACCTTGATAATTAAAGATTTTTGAAAGCACGAAGGCTGTCTGCTGCACTTTCGGGGAAGGTTTTGCCTTCGGGTGTGCGCGCTTCAAAGCTGATACGTGCCTCGCGTTTGTCGTATCCGATCTCACGAAGGAAGTCAACTAAAACAGAATAGTCTTCTCCGTCATCGGGGGTGGGATACTGACGCTTGTTAAGAACACTTGCAACGTGAATATGGATAATGTGCTCTTTAGCTTTTCTTAATGAATCGTAGCTGTCTTTATTGAAGCCGAAGTGATAAAAATCAACAAGGATTTTTATAAACGGGCTGTCAACTTCTTCGACAATCTTTAACGATTCTTCAATTTTATTAAGTATGTTAC
>JAXJUJ010000002.1:0-19631 GCA_036309125.1 Acutalibacteraceae bacterium
ATGCCGTGTCTGAGGGGTGTTGCGTAGCAACAAATTTAAATCCTTTTATTTTAAAGACCTTCGGTCACCCCTTTGTCACTACATGACATTTCCCCTTTCAGGGGAAATTGCTCGATTTTTATATTTTCAAAAGAATTCAATCACCCCGACAACCCCGAATTTGTGAAAATAATACTAAATTAAAAAGCAGTAACCTTCATCTGAAAGTTACTGCTTTTTATTAAAAAAATTATTTAATAATATCTGTGCCCATATAAGGAACGAGAACTTCAGGAATTGTTACTGTGCCGTCTTCGTTTTGGAAGTTTTCAAGGATTGCTGCAACTGTTCTGCCGACTGCAACACCTGAACCATTAAGAGTATGAACAAGCTGTGCCTTTGATTTCTGATCCTTCTTGAATCTGATTGCTGCACGGCGTGCCTGGAAATCTTCAAAGTTTGAGCAAGAAGAAATCTCAACATATCTGCCGTATGAAGGCATCCATACTTCGATATCATATGTCTTAGCTGATGAGAAGCCGATGTCACCTGTTGAAAGGCATACAACTCTGTGAGGAAGGCCAAGAAGCTGAAGAACTCTTTCTGCATCGTTTGTAAGCTTTTCAAGCTCATCGTATGATGTTTCAGGATCTACGAACTTAACAAGCTCAACCTTATTGAACTGATGCTGACGGATAAGTCCTCTTGTGTCACGTCCTGCTGAACCTGCTTCTGCACGGAAACATGCTGAGTATGCACAATAGCTGATGGGAAGCTTGCTGCCGTCGATGATTTCATCACGGTACATATTTGTAACAGGAACCTCAGCTGTCGGGATGAGGAATAAGTCATCAGTTGTCTTGAATGCATCCTCTTCAAACTTCGGAAGCTGACCTGTGCCTGTCATTGAAGCTCTGTTTACAAGGAACGGAGGAAGAATCTCTGTGTATCCGTTTTCAGTGTGAGTATTAAGGAAAAAGCTGATGATAGCTCTTTCAAGACGTGCGCCAAGACCCTTGTAGAAGTGGAAACGTGTGCCTGTAACCTTTGCAGCTGTTTCAGGATCAAGGATTCCGAGGTCTGCACCGATGTCCCAATGTGCTTTCGGCTCAAAGTCAAAGCTTCTCGGCTCACCGAAGCGACGGATCTCAACGTTTTCGCTGTCATCCTTACCGAGAGGAACTGATGAATTCGGAACATTCGGAAATTCATACATCATTGTTTTCTGCTTTTTATCAAGCTCAGCAATTGCAGCGTCGTTAGCCTTTACCTTTTCTTTGATTTCGTTCATACGAGCCATAATCTCAGAAATGTCGCCGCCTGCTTTTTTGATCTGCGGAATCTGCTTGCTTGCAGCGTTCTGCTCCTGCTTCATAGCGTCTGTGATTGTCATAAGCTCACGGCGCTGAACGTCAATAGCGAGAACCTCGTCAACAAGTGCATCCATGTCTTTATTTCTCGACTTCATAGCAGCCTTTACGAGGTCGGGATTTTCTCTAATTAGTTTGATATCTAACATTTTTATCACTCCTGATAAATATTATTTTCCGTAATTTTCAAGCTGTAAAGCAAGGCTTTCGAGGTCATCTCTGTCAAAAAACTCTATTTCAAGAACACCTGAGCCTTTTTTACCGTTTTCTTTGATTTTAACCTTTCTGCCAAGGTTATCAACGAGAGCTAACTCAACCTCGCTGAAAAATTTATCTCTTTTCTTTTCTGCCTTCGGCTTTGCCGGAGCTTTTTTTGATTCTTTGACAAGTGCTTCGATCTGACGGACAGAAATATCTTCCTTTATAATAAGGTTAGCTGTCGCAATCATTTCTTCTTTACTTGAAAAACCAAGCAAAGCACGTGCATGACCTGCAGAAATGAGATTATTTTTTACCATTTCCTGAATTTCTTCGGGAAGTTTAAGAAGTCTGAGTGCGTTTGCAATAGCAGGACGTGATTTGCCGACCTTTTCGGCAGCTTCTTCCTGAGTAATTTTCAGCTCAGTCATCATATAATTGTAGCCGAGTGCTTCTTCAAGCGGATTCAGGTCCTCACGCTGAAGGTTTTCAATCATCGCAATTTCGATGGTTTCTTCGTCAGTAAGCTCCTTGATTATAACAGGAACTTCAGTAAGACCTGCAATTCGCGCAGCTCTCCAACGTCTTTCACCTGCTACGAGCTGATAGCCGCCATTCGTAAGCGGACGGACAACAAGAGGCTGAAGCACACCGTGCTGTGAAATGCTGTCTGCAAGTTCAGACAAAGCTTTTTCATCGAAAATCTTTCTGGGCTGATCGTGATTCGGTTCAATTTCCATTAATTTAAGCTTATTTGAAGAAGAGCTTATCTCTTCAACGGAATTGTCAACAAAAAGAGATTCAAGTCCCCTGCCCAGTCCGTTTCTTTTAACTGCCATTAATCTGCCTCCTTTGGTGATTTTCCGTTAGCTTTCAAAAATTCATCAGCAAGAGCATCGTAGGCAATTGCACCTTTTGAATTTTTATCGTAATAAGCGATCGGAAGACCGTAGCTCGGAGCTTCTGAAAGCTTGACGTTTCGGGGAATTACTGTGTTGTAAACCTTTCGCGGGAAAAATCTCTTAAGCTCATTAACAACCTGATGTGTAAGGTTAAGTCTACCGTCAAACATTGTAAGAAGAACGCCTTCCATATCAATGAGAGGATTATAAAGTCTTTTAACCTGACGGATTGTGGACATAAGCTGTGAAAGACCCTCAAGTGCATAATATTCGCACTGGATGGGTACCAAAACTGTATCTGCCGAGCAGAGAGCGTTAAGAGTTATAAGCCCGAGTGAAGGCGGACAATCAAGAAAAATAAAGTCAAAGCTGTCTTTTACAAGTGCAAGTGAATTCTTAAGCTTTGATTCACGTCTGTTCATATCAACAAGCTCAAGCTCTGCACCTGCAAGGTTCATACTTGAAGGAAGAACCCAGAGATTTGTAAAATCTGTCTTGATCATAGCTTTTTCAACCTGCATTGAATTGATAAGCACATCGTAAGAAGACTTTTCAAGCTCACGTTTATTTATTCCAAGACCGCTTGTCGCATTTCCCTGAGGGTCAATATCGACAAGAAGAACATTATAACCCTTTGCCGCAACTGTTGCAGCAAGATTTACTGTGGACGTAGTCTTACCTACGCCGCCTTTCTGATTAACAACTGCAATTGTTTTAGCCATATTTTATACTTCTCCATAAAAATTTACTGAAATTAATTATATCACATATATTTATGAAATTAAAGTATAAAAGCATATTTTTTTTAAAAAACATCAATGTTTCACGTGAAACAAATATAGAACAAGGTCTCCCCTGTTCTACGTTGTCGGTTTATCTATCTTTACTGTGTATTCGATATATGAATCTGTTTCATTCTTAGTTGCTTTTGCATTTATTCCGCTTTTTCTCATTGTAGTAACTGCGTGGTTAAGTGTATTGATAAATATACGTATATCTTTAAAAACCATTACCCTCTTCCCCTTTTTCTCTTTTGGTGCAGATTTCGTAAGAATTTCGCAGATAAGCTGCTCAGTAGCACTGACAGTAAGTCCTTGCTCTACTACTGTGTCTACTACCTGCTCCATAAGATTTGCAGACGGAAGTCTTAATAATGCTCGTGCATGTCTTTCTGTAAGGCCATAAATCATAATATTATAGCGTATTTCATCCGGAAGCCTGAGAATACGGAGTTTATTTGAAAGTGCTGACTGCGACTTACCGAGCTTTTCAGCCACCTCTTCCTGAGAAAGACCAAAACCTTTTATGAGACGCTCAATGGCCATAGCTTCTTCGAAAAAATGAAGATTCTCACGCTGAAGGTTTTCAATTACTGCAAGTAAAGCTGATTTTTCGTCATTGATATCTATTACAATAGACGGAATTGCAGAAAGTCCTGACATTTTACATGCACGAAGTCTTCTTTCTCCTGAAATCAACTCATAGCGACCATCTTCCTTTGGTCTGACAGTAATCGGCTGCAAAAGACCGTTATGGTGTATGCTTTCAGCTAAACCTTCGAGATCATCCCAGTTAAAGTTCTTTCTCGGCTGATGAGGGTTCGGTTGAATCATTCTTGCAGGTATAAGAACGACTTCATTTGCTGTTTTTAATTTATTACGGTTTTTGAGCATAAAAAACCTCCTTAAGACTTGCCAGATATAATTTAGCATTACTTAAGGAGGATGTCTATTATTTTTCATCGCAGAAAAACTGCTTATTTGATTGTTTTCTACTTTATGAAAGAGGTTTTTTTGAAATCTGTGCCGAAGCACGTGGATATTTTGGCGGAGTCTGCGATATTTTCTTGGTAATAATTATGCATCTTTCGCCGCAGTTCTGAATATCAAGGTGGCAGACCTTTTCAATTTCGCCACCGAGAAGCTTTATTGCACCTTTTGCACTGTCAAGCTCTTCGTCAGCCTTTGCAGCCTTCATAGGAGCAAAAATACCGCCAACCTTTACAAAAGGCATACAATATTCGCTGAGTGTATTCATATTTGCAACAGCACGTGCTGTAACTAAATCAAACTTCTCACGGTAATTCTTTTCTTTACCTGCAAGCTCAGCTCTTGAATGAAGAATATCTGCAGTAAGTCCGATTTCAGCAAGAACGTCAGCAATAAAGTTAAGACGCTTGTTTGTGCCATCCATAAGTGTGATTTTAATGTCAGGACGTGCAATCAGGAGCACAACACCCGGAAAACCTGCACCTGTGCCGACATCAATGACTTTAGCACCTTCTTTGAGGTCAATAACAGTAAGAAGACTGAGAGAATCGACAAAATGCTTGTAAAGAACCTCATCAGGCTCAGTTATAGCTGTGAGATTAAGTGTTTTGTTAGTTTCAATAAGCATTTCAGCATATTTATCAAGTCTTTCGAGTGCAGTATCATCAAGATTAATGCCTATTGCAGCAGATTCTTTTTGTAAAAGCTCTTTATTAATCATTACGGCACTCCTTTTCAAGATAAATAAGAAGAACAGAAATATCTGACGGACTGACACCTGAAATACGTGAAGCCTGACCGATATTGTGAGGTCTTATCTTTGAAAGCTTTTCCCTTGCTTCGAGACGAAGACCGTGAATTGAACTGTAGTCTGTATCTTCGGGAAGCTTTTTGACTTCAAGTCGGTGCATTTCATCGACCTGTGCCTGCTGACGCTTGATGTAGCCTTCATATTTAGTATCAATTTCAACCTGCTCGAAAATTTCACGGGGAAGGGGAGGACGCTGAGTGTCAAACTCCTCTAAAAGGTCATAATTGAGCTGTGGACGCTTCAGAAGCTCTGAAAGGCGTACACCTGTGTTCAACGCAGATGTTTCACGTGAAACAAGAAGCTTGTTTATCGCTTCTGACGGAGCAATTACCGTTGACTGAACACGTTTTTTCTCTATATCGATGAGTTCAAGCTTTTTAAGGTATTTCTGATATCTTTCTTCACTTATAAGACCGATTTCGTATCCGATAGGTGTCAATCGTCGGTCAGCATTGTCCTGACGTAGCAGAAGTCTGTACTCTGAACGTGAAGTCATCATTCTGTACGGATCTGAGCAGCCTTTTGTGACAAGGTCATCGATAAGTGTACCGATATATGAGCCTGAACGCTCAAGAATAAGCGGTTCTTTGCCCAAAATCTTGTGTGCAGCGTTGATACCTGCAACGAGACCCTGTGCAGCAGCTTCTTCGTAGCCTGAAGAGCCGTTAAACTGTCCTGCACCGAAAAGACCGCTGAAATCGTTAAATTCAAGACTTGACTTGAGTGAAAGGGGATCAACACAGTCATATTCGATAGCATAAGCAGTTCTCATTGTTTCAGCATTTTCAAGGCCGGGGATAGAACGGATGAATTTCAGCTGAACATCTTCGGGCAGGGAAGAGGAGAGTCCCTGAAGATACATTTCTTCAGTATTTTCACCACAAGGCTCAATAAATATCTGATGGCGCTCTTTTTCAGCGAATCTTACGATCTTATCTTCAATACTCGGGCAATAACGTGGTCCGACACCGTCAATTTTACCGCCGTAAAGGGGAGAGCGATGCAGATTCTGCATTATTATATCTTTTGTTTCAAGATTTGTGTATGTAATATGGCAGGGGAGTTTGTTTTTTACTTCACAGTTACAGTCAAAGGAGAATGGGACAATATGCTCGTCGCCTTCCTGAATTTCTAATTTAGAAAAATCAACTGTTTTTCTGTTAACTCTTGACGGTGTACCTGTTTTGAAGCGTCTTGTAGGAAGACCAAGCTCTTTGAGAGATTCGCCAAGCTTTTTTGCAGGAAACATACCGTCAGGACCGCTTTCGTATGAAACATCACCGACGTAAACCTTACCTGAGAGGAAAGTACCTGTTGCAAGAATGACACAATCTGCCGTATAAACAGCTTCAAGGTGGGTTTTAACCTGCCATGTGCCGTCTTCAAGCTGCTTCAGGTCAACGATTTCAGCCTGACGAAGGTCAATATTGTCCTGAAGCTCCATAACGTGCTTCATATAGTCAGAATAAAGACGTCTGTCAATCTGTGCACGGAGACTGTGGACTGCAGGTCCCTTACCAAGGTTGAGAATACGACTCTGCAGGGTATTGGCATCAGCAGCCTTACCCATTTCACCACCGAGTGCATCAATTTCACGGACAAGATGACCTTTTGAAGTGCCACCGATAGACGGATTACAAGCCATATTTCCGACCCAGTCAAGATTTATTGTAAAAACGCAGGTTTCGCAGCCAAGACGCGCAGAAGCAAGTCCCGCTTCTATTCCGGCGTGACCTGCACCAATGACGATAACCTGATATTTTCTTGCAAAATATTCCATACTATTCCTTACTTTCCTACACAGAATTGTCTGAAAACTTCATCTACGACGGCTTCACTTGCTTTCTGACCCGTCAATTCGAGCAGAGAGGAGATAGCACCGTCAATGCAAACACCGATAGCATCAAGAGTAAGACCGAAATCAATCGCATCAAGTGCTTCCTTAAGGCTGGAAAATGCATTTTCACAGCAGATACGCTGTCTTTCGTTTGCGAGCATTGCTGCAGATGTGTCAAAATCCTTTGTGCCGATGAGGGTTGCGACTGTTTCGCACAGTTCATCGTAGCCTTCACCGTCTTTTGCTGAAATTGCTACACATTTTCCGAGTTTATTTTCTATAATAGAAATATCAGCTCGTTTTTCAAGATCAGTCTTATTTATAATAGGTATAACAGTTCTGCCTTCGCAGAGCTCGATGAGCTCCATATCCTCGTCAGAAAGCTCTCTTGAAAGGTCAAAAACTGCAAAAATAACTGCAGAACGTTCGAGTTTTTTACGGCTTCTGTCAACACCGATTTTTTCAACCTCGTCGCCCGTTTCTCTCATACCTGCCGTGTCTGAAAGGCGAAGGATACAACCGTTGAGATTGACAGTTTCCTCAATGACGTCACGTGTAGTACCCTCAACGGATGTGACAATTGAGCGGTCGTAGCCTGTGAGCAGATTCATAAGAGTGGATTTTCCGACATTAGGCTTGCCGACTATAGCGGCATCAACACCTGTAGTGACTGCCATACCACTGTCAAAGCGTGAAAGAAGAATATCTATTTCTTTAATAGCATTATTAATAGTATTTCTGAGGTTGTCTGTGTCGATTTCTTCTATCTCATCGTCAGGATAATCCACCCAGGCTGCCATATGTGCCGCAACTGAGAGAAGTGATGAATTGATTTCATTTATTTTTCTGCTGAGTGAACCCTCAAGAAGGTTATAAGCAGCGTTTGCTCCCTGTTCACCCTGAGCAGAGATGAGCGACATAACACCCTCTGCCTTGGAAAGATCCATTTTTCCGTTTATAAATGCACGTTTTGTAAATTCACCGGGAGCGGCAGGGGAGGCACCGTTTTCAAAAACAAGGCGAAGAATCTTTTTTGTCAGGAAAATTCCTCCGTGGCAGTTGATTTCTACAACATTTTCGCCCGTATAGCTGTGAGGTGCTCTGAAAACAAGACAGATTACCTCGTCAACTGCGTTTTCTCCGTCAAAAATCCTTCCGAAATGCGCTCTGTAGCCTTCAGAGTCCGAAAGAGTCCTGCCTGAAAAAGCCTTGAAAATCCTGTCACAGATTTCGAAAGCCTTTTCGCCTGATATTCTTATAATTCCGACGCCGCCGGTACCCATTGGAGTGGATATGGCGGCGATAGTTGATTTATCTGTCATATTGATATTTCCTTATATAACGAGATTGGTCTGTATTCCTTCGAGGCGTTTAGCAATTCTGAAAAATGCAGACTTAGCCTTTGAATTTTCGAGATTCTGCATACCTGTAACTGAGCAGAATGAAAGCTTTTTGTCCTCAGGCACTACACCAAGCAGCTGAAGAACTGTCGCATCGATAACTTCATCGATGTTAAGGTAATGTCCCTGAGTTGTAAGTCGCTTATTGAAACGGTTGATAATAAGCTTTACATTTTCAATTCCCTTTGAATAAAGTATATCACCTGCATAAAGTCCGACACGTACGCAGACCTCATCAGGAGTAGAAACAATTATACCCTCGTCAGCACAGGAAGCGGCAAGAAGAAAACCACCACGTACACCTGCAGGTGCATCAAAGAGAATATAATCAAAGTCATTTTCATACTTTGCGATCATTTCTTTGACAGCATCCTCGGTAAAGCTTTCGTCAAACTCGGGAGGAGCTACGAGGAGCTTAGGACCGATAGTGGAGCGAAGGGCGTCAGAAGGCTCACAATGGCCGTTGATTACGTCGCCCCAGTTGAAAATTCCCGTATCATCTGCAGCAAGGATGAGATCAAGACATCCCATTCCTATATCGAAGTCAATAACGAGAGTATTAAGCCCTATTTCGCAAAGGGCAACAGCAATACCTGCGGTAAGTGAGGATTTACCCACACCGCCTTTACCTGAAGCAAGTACTATCTTTTTAGCCATAATTTTTCACCTCATCAGAACAAAAGATTTGTGTTATCTGATATATCCGAATCCGTTTCTTCCTCCTCAGAATCTGTCTGAGTCTGATTTTTGATATTTTCGAAGTAATAGTTATAGATGTCACACGCGATGGGAGCACAGCTGCTACCTGAACGTGCACCCTCGACAGCTACAGCGATTGCTATTTCGGGATCATCATAAGGAGCGAATGAAATATTGAAACCGTTTGTATAAAGTTTGCTGGTACCGTTGATGTTCTTTTCAACCTGAGAAGTACCTGTCTTACAAGCTACTGCTACGTCGAGAAGACCGAAATTGTTACGGCATGAACCGTTTGTTACAACAAGTCGCATACCTTCGTGGACTGTCTTGATATTTTCGGGAGCAAAGCCTGTATTACATACGATTTTTGACTGTTTGTCCAGTACGGTAACAGTGTTGTTTGCTGTAAGGATTGACTTTACGAGATGTGCTTCGTAACGGATTCCTCCGTTTGCTATTGTAGAAACGTAGTTGCAAAGCTGAAGGGGAGTAAAGAGGTTACCTGCCTGTCCGATAGAAGACTGGAGAGAGAAACCGGGCATCCAGGTCTGATTGATTGATGTTCTGTAGCTCGGAGAGTCGAGCACACCTACATTTTCATTGATTTCGATACCTGTGGGCTGACCGAGGCCGAGCATCTCACGGTACATATTCATTTTGTCGATTCCGAGCTCTTCACCGCCGTAGTAGTAGAAAAATGAGTTACAGGAGTCCTGAAGAGCAGTTCTTACATTGATAGTTCGGTTTGCATGACCTATCTGACACACGAAATGGTGTCCGCGGAAGTTGTAGTCATAACCGCAGTACTTTGTGGAATTGGGATCGATTATACCTTCCTCAAGACAGGCGATTGCTGTAGAAACCTTTGCAGTTGAACCCGGAGCGTAGGTGCTCAGAGTAGCACGGTTGTAAAGGGGGAAGTTTGTATTTTTTACAAGCTCGGAGTAGTCGTCATAGTAAGTCGAGAGATCATAGGTAGGGTAGGAGGCGAGAGCGAGAACTTCACCTGTTTTGCAGTTCATAACAACTACTGCGCCGCCGCCTGCATTGGCAGTGCCTATTGAATCACAGGTTTTCTTAAGTGAATCCTGAGCAATTTTCTGAAGCTGTGAGTCGATAGTAAGGACAATATTGTCACCGTTTCTGAGATTTTCGACTACAGTTTCCTGAGTGCCGTCAGAGTTAGTCTTTACTGTTCTGACACCGTTTGAACCTTTGAGATTTTCCTCAAAAACCTTCTCAATTCCGCTTTTACCGACGATATCGTCCATCGCATAGCCTTTTTCCTTGAGAGTTGCGTACTCTTCAGCATCGATAGCACCAGTAGTGCCGAGAATATGGGGAGCGATAGAACCGTCAGTATACTCACGGTAAGTCGCTATCTGAACGTCAACACCGGGATAAGCAGTGCTGTTTTCCTTTATGATGGAAACGAGAGAGTCGCTGACATCCTGAGCAAATGTATACGGATTTGCTGTATTGAAGACATTTGACTTCATATTAATGCAGACAGAAGCGATTTTTAAAGTTTCCTGCTTCGTATAGTCAGCAAGAGAATATCTTTCAATTATCTCTTTCATACAGTCGTCTGCAGTAGCGTACTTATTAAGGTGAAGCATATCACGTGAGAGGAGGTTTTTGATATCAGTCTCTCTGTCCTCGATGTAAGTGTAATTTCCGTTAGCATCAAGCGTGATAGGAAGCTCGTTTATCCATAACTCTCCGCTTTTTTCGAAAAGATTTATGAGAGAAAGTATGATTTCATTACGTTTATCCTGTTCGCTGAATGAGGGGAAGGATGATGCATCAAAGATTATATCGTTACCCTGACGGTTTCCGACGAGTACCACACCGTTACGGTCGAGAATCTGTCCTCTTGTGGACTTTACTACGGAGGAAGAGGTCGAAGAAGCTACCTTTGAAGCATATTTGTCACCATTAATGACCTGAATATTTACCAGACGGATTCCGAAAACAGCAAAAAGGCACACGAAGATAACCACAAGGGCAATATATCTGCCTTTTTTCTCTTCACGTGCGAGTCTCATGTTTTCATCTCCTTGTTTTTATTTGAGTTTTTTTGAAACAGAACGAATTAAAAAGTAGTAAATCGGTGTCAGCAGAAGTGTGTACAAAGCTGACGTGAAAAAGTATCTGAAATAAATGTATACAGGCGATGCGATGTCATCAAAAGCATGATACATTACAAATATAAGTGCTGTGTAAATGAATGAGGATGCAGCCGTAAAGATGAGAGCACACAAAAGGTTGTTTCGCATAAGATACGTGATAAGTGCTCCCGAGATAAAGCCGATGCAGGTGAAAAACAGCGAATTGAATATCAGTGACTGCGCACTGAAAGCATCAAGCATCGCTCCTGCTGCAAGTCCGTAGAAAATACCTGCAAATTCTCTTTCAAACATTGAAATGCAGATAACTGCAGGGATGAGAATAATAGCATTGATACCGAAAGGTGAGAGAAAAAGACCGTCGGTATTCTGAAAAGTAAAGGTCAGAACGGTAAGTACCGCCAGGATGATACGGCGTACTACTGTTTTTGTTCCACCGATTTTATCGATATATTCCATAGCAGCCGGATTTCTTCCTTTCCTTTAATTTAATGAGTCAGTAGTCACTACACCCTGACCGTCAAATTCTTTGATAATAAATACCTCTGTAAGCTCTGAAAAATTGACAGCAGAACGAACTGTAGCGACGGTTGAGATTCCGTCAGGAGCATCTTCAAGAGAAACGATGGTACCGACGATGAGGTCGATAGGATAAATACCACCGCTGCCCGAGGTGCAGATGATACCGTTGGATGAAATAGTAGTTTCTTTCTTAAGACCGGGGATTTTACAGTAAACTTTGTCCGCTGAGTCGCCTGTACCTGTCACATAACCGACCTCGCCTGTGTAGGTTTCGTAAATTCCGACGTTTACATCAGGATTTGCTATCGTTTTGACCGTACAGGTTGCAGGAGAAACGGATGTAACGATTCCGATAAGATTTTTACCGTAAATAACAGGGTCGTTAACGCTTATTCCGTCAAGTGAACCCTTGTTGAGAGAGAATGATTCGTTAACGTCTGTCGAATCCCTTGAAATAATCGTAGCATTTTCAAAAATGAAATCAGGATTTTCCTCTTTTACTCCGAGGAAGTCCTCGTAAATTTCGAGCTTTTTCTTGGCTTCATTGTAGCCGATGATTTCTTCCTGATAATTTTCTACCTGCTCACGGAGAGCTGAATTTTCTTCTGCAAGGGTTGCGGAAGACTTAAAATTATCATAGAAGTTTGAAAATTTATAACTCAGGTAAGAAGAAACGGTCTGAAGCGGAGAAAGTACCGTACTTGTAGCTGAGGAAAGGGGAGTATTATTGCTGTGAGAGAGAGCTGCTATTACTGCGCCCAGAAGGATTGCCAATATGACACAAATAAATGCCTTCAGCGCACCGCTGCGGAGAAATCTGCGCAAACCGTTTCACCTCTTTTCGTAATTTTATAAGTAGAATTAATGATGCTTTTCAAGGCAGATACCCGTACCTTCAACTACACAGTCAAGCGGATTGTCTGCTATCGTAACAGGAATTTTCATTTCCTTTTCGATGAGCTTATCAAGTCCGCGGAGAAGAGCACCGCCGCCTGTGAGAGTGATACCGCCGTCGATGATGTCTGCTGAAAGCTCGGGCGGTGTATTTTCAAGTGTAGTACGGATAGCCTCAAGAAGACGGTTTATGCTGTCCTTGAGAGCTGCACGGATTTCCTCTGCGGAAACCTCTACATCCTTCGGAAGTCCGTCTACGAGGTTACGACCCTTTACGCTCATTGCACCTTCACCCTCGTAAGGGTATGCTGAGCCGATCTGGATTTTGATATCTTCAGCCGTTCTTTCACCTATGAGAAGACTGTGCTTTCTTCTTATGTAGCTGATGATAGCCTCGTCATAGTTGTCACCTGCAACCTTGACTGAGCGTGATGTGACGATATCGCCGAGTGCAACTACTGCAACCTCAGCCGTACCGCCGCCGATGTCAACGATCATTGAACCCTTCGGTGCATCAACGGGAAGTCCTGCTCCGAGAGCAGCAGCCATAGGCTGTTCGATAAGGCTTACATATCTTGCACCTGCACTCTTTGCAGCGTCATTTACAGCTCGTCTTTCAACTTCCGTAACACCTGACGGAACGCAGATCATAACACGTGTCTTGCTGAAGGGTGAAGCAGTGATTGCCTTACGGATAAACTTACGAAGCATCTCTGCAGTAGCGTCAAAGTCAGCGATAACACCGTTGCGAAGGGGACGGACAGCACCGATTGAACCGGGTGTTCTGCCGATCATCTCCTTTGCCTGAGAGCCGACTGCAACGACGCGTACGGGATTGTAACGCTGGTCAACTGCAACAACAGAAGGCTCACGGATGATGATGCCCTTACCTTTAACAAAAACGAGAGTGTTTGCCGTGCCGAGATCTATACCAATGTCCTGTGAAAACAACATATCAAATTCTCCTAAATTTTATTTCGCTGAGGTAGTCGATGTTTCTGAAGTTGAGGGCTCAGTAACCTCTGTGTCAGAAAATTCTTCGGTCGGAGCTTCAGTTGAAGGAATTTCAGGTCTTTCACCGCCGAGATTTTTAAGCTTGTAGGATTTTTCGATTTCCTCGATCAGAGCAGCCTCATCGTAACAGTCATTGCATGCATATGCCCTGATTTCAAAGAGAGCGAGACCCTGCTCAACGATGTAATAGTAGTAAGTGCCTTCGCCGTGACCTGATGTGTATGACATCGCACGTGCCTCGAGACCGAAAATAGTGGTTTCATATTCTTTAAAATTGTCAAATCCGTCGATTTTCTCAGTGTAGCCGCGTGCAAGACCTTTTTCTGTCGCATAAAGAGCTTCAGGATCAGCCATAATATCGTAACGGATCTTTACCTCACACTGAGGTCTGTTTTCGTCCATACAAGCTCCCTCGTGCTGCATTGCAATCAGGTCGGTTGTGCAGAAATCAGCCCAGTCCTTGGGAAGCTTGAGGCTGATGAAAGCGTTTTCAATCTTATTACCCTTTTTGTTTACAACTCTGTCAGGGAAAATATAGCCCTTTGTGACTTTGTTACCCTGATCGTCTGTAACCTTTTCAAAGAGGTTGCCGTACTCGTCCTGAACGAAGTTGCCCCAGAAGTCAGTCACAACGATGTGAGTCTGACCGTCTTTGTCGACTATTACTTCTTTTCTGCCTCTTGCGACTACAAAAACTATTACTGCCACAACAACGAGAGCAATAACTGCAAAGATAATCTTTGAGGAAGTATCCCAGGATTTTTTACTGTTTTTTTTGTTAGTTTTCTTGCCTGACTTATCTGAAGATTTTTTCACGAAAAATCGCCTACTTTACAATTTTATTCAGTATATTAGTATATCATTACACTGTCAAAAAGTCAATGCACAAAGAGATAAATATGGTTGACAGTTGAGGAGTATTTTGGTAAAATGAATCACAATTAAGATGTCTTCGTAGCTCAGACGGATAGAGCGTTCGCCTCCTAAGCGAAAGGCCGTGGGTTCGAATCCCGCCGAGGACGCCAAAACAGCAAAATTTCCAAAGGGAGTTTTGCTGTTTTTCTATTTTTATTCCTCAAGGGATTCGAAAAGGACGACGCCGGAGAGATATTTTATTTGCAACAGGTGAATCGGTGTGGTACAATGTTTCAGAGGTGATTTTATGAAATTTATGTCATTCAATATACAGCACGCAACGGATTACATACGACAGGTGATAGACCTCGGTTATTTTGCGAAAGAGTTAGCACGTCTCAACCCTGATTTTCTCGGTCTGAATGAGGTTATGAATGAGGGTGATGACGAGGAATATACAGATCAGGTGAAGTTTTTCTGCGACAAGCTCGGCTGGAACGGATTTTTCGGTCTTGGTGCTTTGATCGACGGTAATAATCCCTTCGGAAATGCCATTCTTACAAAATATCCGATAAAAAGTGTTGAAAATGTTCCTATACCTGACCCCGAGGACAAGAGTGAACCGACCTACTATGAGTCCCGCTGTGTCATTAAGGCTGTAGTGGAGGTAGACGGCACAGATGTCTGCTGGCTTGTTTGTCATATGGGTCTCGCTCACCTTGAAAGAGTGAATGCTGTTGAGGTTATCTGCCGACTTATCGACGAAACGGATATGCCCGTAATCCTTATGGGTGACTTTAACGTTGAGCCTGACGGAGAGGTGCTTGTGCCTATCCGTGAGCGTTTGCTTGATACAGCTGACATTTCCGAAAGTGCAAGGGAAATGACCTATCCCTCTGACAAACCGAGGAAGAAGATTGACTACATTTTCTACAGAGGACTTGAATGTAACGGTGCAGAAACCCTGCACGATGTTATTGCAGACCACCTTCCCGTTGTTGCAGATTTTTCAGTGAAGAAGTAAAAAATGAGACTCTCTGACAATGAGCAGAGAGTCTTTCTTTATGCCTGATTTTCTGATTTTTCCTTTTTTCTTTTCTTTTTTATTACAAAAACCGTAACGGCAATGGGCACTGCCACTGCAACAGCTATGATGATATATTTCGGGGGAACGATTTTCAATACCTCATAAAGTCCGTCGCCGAGTATGGTAAATCCGATGACTCTCGGTGCAAGACCTGCAACGGAGCAGATAAAATACGGTAAAAATTTAAAATCAAAAGCTCCCATAAAAAGCGATGAGAAATCAATGGGGAAAACAGGGAGAAAACGGATTATAAAGGTAGCAGTGTTTTTGTTTTTATCCTTCATTCCGAGGAGCCTGTCACCACCTTTGGTACCTCGCAGCTTCTTTTCAACAGCGTCTTTGCCGAGGAATTTGCCCAGAAAATAGGTGGTGATGACTTCGATGACGATGCCGAGCATATTGATAATGACAGCCTTTTTCGGGTCAAGGGCAAGTCCTACCGAAATGTAAATCAGCGAAGCAGGCAGGACAAGAAGCACAGCCTTTACGAAGTAGACACCGAGGATTATCGCTGCAGCGATGTAGAAGCTGCCTGCAGTTGAGATGAGCTGACGGATGTCAAGGGTCGAAAGGGTTTTATAGTTAATTGCAGCAGTCAGGATTATTGCTGCTGCGACTGCGATTTTTATTATGTTGAGGATTTTCTTTTTCTTATCCATAAAGCACCTCTGAGAATTTTCTGCACGAAGTATAGCACAAAATAGGCGGAATGTACATAGATTTTTGAACTGTTTGTAAATTGTAATAATTTACAGGCAAAATCACACTGTGCGGTCTTGATTTTACAGCACAAATAATGTATATTTATTATATATGTATAATGAGGAAGTTTTGCGATGAAAAAAACATTAAATAAAATTCCTGCTTTGCCTTTATCACAGCAGATTCTGTGGTGGGTTTGCAGAGGTCTTATCCTGATATGGGGTACGGTAATGCTTTTTGCAGGATATACTACTGAATTTCTTGAGGCCGTTTTCGGCATAATATTCACACATCTGTGGGATCTTTTCCAGCTTCTGGGCGGAAAGACATTCATTACGCAGATTCCGTACCGTCTGCAGACAATGCTGACAGTGCTTCTGTGTTTTGCGATAGTCGTGGGTACTACTATCAATAAGTTCACTACGATTGATTTTATTGATATCCCTGAACATTTTATGTCAGGCTACCTTGCCACTGCAGGCAGCTATGAGCTTGCGATAATCCTTCAGTCCAAGCGTCCTACGGACAAGACGCTGAGCCCGGCACTCGCTGCGATGTTCGCTTTCGCATTCGGTGTGACTCTGCTTGTCGGCTGGGAATTTTACGAATTTACAATGGACAGACTCTACGGACTTGAGCTTCAGCGCTCGGATTTCGATGCTGAGGTAGGTCTTATCGATACTATGGTTGACCTGATCGTAGGTGCGGCAGGTTCACTTCTGAGTATGTTTGTGACAGCTTTCAGCAAAAGAAAGAAAGGTGCGGATAAGAAATGAGCAGTAAAACAGTAAGAACAATTGCACTCGTTCTCGCAGGACTTCTCCTGTTCGGTTCGATTTTCGGTGCAGTAGTCAGTGTCCTGGCATAAATAATAAATTTATAAGAAAGAAGGTGAGTGATCCCGTGGTTAAACTTAAAAGAGGCATGTCTTTTGTACTTGCCGTGATTATGGTTTTCGGTCTCACTCTTTCGGCAGCAGCCTATAACGATAACTACCCGAACACTCATCGTAACACGGGTCAGAATATTGCAGACCTCATCGCTGTGGCGAAAACACAGCTGGGATACAAGGAGCTGAATCCCAAGACGGGATATCCTATCGAGCCGAACGGCAGCGCAGGTTACACCAAGTACGGTGAATCGTTCGGAAATCCCACAGGTGAGTGGTGTGCATACTTTGTTTCGTGGTGTGCAAGAAATGCAGGTATTTCAACTTCGGTTGTTCCTCGTCTCGGCAGCTGCTCGGCGACGGTTGAATGGTACAAGAAGCATTCGGTTTTCTACTCCGGTTCATCGGGCTATGTTCCGAAAGCAGGTGACATAATTTTCTTCAACTGGTCGGGCGGAGCTTCTGCAAAACACATCGGTATAGTTACGGGTGTCAGTGGTAACAATGTTTATACCATCGAAGGCAATACAGGCAGCGACAGAGGATATATGTGCTGCGGCAGAACGAGAAGCCGTACGGCAGGTTACATAGTGGGCTACGGTGTACCTGCTTACAACGATGCAAAAACTTACGCAGGATCACATTCCTTTTCAGGTGCAAATTCGGGCGGAGGATCACACTCTGACTCAATAAAATATTCGACATCAAAGCTTTCCGTTATAACAACCAGTGCGACAGAAATATCTGCCACAAGCGCGACTCTTCACGGTGCTGTTTCAAACGGAGGAAGTCTCTTTGTTTCAACTGCAGGCTTCTTTTTCGGAACTGACAAGCTTCAGCTTGCGAAGTATCCTGTGCTCACGGCACTTAGTAAGCCTGAATTCGATATGGAAATGGATGTCGCTTCAAAGGTCGGAGAGCTTACTCCTAACACGACATACTACTACCGTACGTATGCCTGCATTGACGGACGCGATTACCTCGGCCCGATGTATGCGGTGGTTACGGTGAATGATATACCTCAGCAGCTTCTCATCCAGAGCACTAACCTCCACGTAGGCGTGGGACAGACGGCTGAAATCATATGGGCTCAGCTTCCTGTCGGCTCAACGGACAAGGGTGTCACCTGGACCTCTGCTGACGAAAAGATAGCGACAGTTACGGGCGAAGGTGTTGTAAAGGGTGTCGGCTTCGGCAATGTGACAATCAAAGGCACGACAAATTACGGTTCAGCAAGTGCTGAATGTACCGTAGATGTGCTCATTCCCACTCCCGCAAATCTCAGCCTTCAGAACAAGTCTGAAAATAATATCACTATCAGCTGGGACGCTGTTGCGAATGCAAAGGGATATGTTATCTACCGTAATACGGATATGGATTCAGAGCCTGTCAAATTTGCACAGCTTGATGCATCCGTGACGAAGTATGAAGATACTTCGGTTATACCCGGTGAGAGATATTACTACCGTATTATGACTGTTGCACCGGAAGAAAAGTATAACAGTGACATTTCTTCTGTGGTTTATTCTACAGCGAAGCTCAGCACACCGCAGGGTGTCACATCTGCACGTGACGGTTTGTGGATAGACGTGACATGGAAAGAGGTAGAAGGTGCTACGGGATATCTCGTTTACAGGTCTGCTACTCCTGACGGACTTTATACAAATATCGGCAAGGCTTATACCAATAAATACGTTGACCATACCGTTCAGTCAGCACAGCTTTACTACTATAAGGTGGTTGCAGACAACGGCAACGAAAGAACTCACAGCGACTTTTCAGTAGTGACATCGACAAGAGCTAAATTTGTTTCTTCTTCGGTGCAGAGCGAAAATAAAATACTTTCGTCAATGCAGGCAGTGCCTGTTGAAGACAGGGAAGTAAGAATTGTCCGTTCACGTACGGATATTCCTGTTCTCTCGTTTTAAAGATTTAAAGAGGGCAATCAGATGAAAAAAACAAAAACGGCAGAGCTTGCCCATATATCACTTTGTACGGCACTCATATGTGTCTGCTCGTGGATTCAGGTTCCGTTTGCAGTGCCGTTTACGCTTCAGACCTTTGCCGTGTTTTTCACGGTTATGACCTTCGGGATAAAAAAAGGTCTGACGGCTGTAGTGGTTTATACCCTGCTCGGTATAGTCGGAGTTCCTGTTTTTTCAGGCTTTCAGGGCGGTATAGGTGCTCTGGTGGGGCCGACGGGCGGTTTTATTCTCGGGTTTATACCCGCAGCTGTTATTGTCGGTCTCTGCGCACATAAATTCGGGTTGGGTACACTCGCTTCGACAGTGTACTGCACAGCGGCTCTCGGTGTTTGTTACACGGCAGGTGTCCTGTGGTACGCGTTTGTGTACGGTGCAGGTGATCTGAAAGGAGCTTTTTATACCTGCGTGCTGCCGTTTATAATACCTGATGCAGTGAAAATTTTCCTTGCCGTCATCGTTTCAAAAAGAATAAAAAAGATAATAAAATAAAGCGGAAGAAGCAGATGCCTCTTCCGTTTTTTATGTACCGACAAAATCGGGGTTGTCGCGATCTTTGATAGTGCAGTTATATGGCCCCCTTGCCTAAAGG
>JAXJUJ010000003.1:0-15648 GCA_036309125.1 Acutalibacteraceae bacterium
CAGAGCAGGAATAATCGCAAAACGCTGCGGTTTTGAAAAAATCGGCAAAGTGAGCTGTGAAAACAAAAAGGGACGTCTCAGAAACTATGCAAGAGAATACATCGTCGCATATGAACTTTTGAAAAAAGATAAACGATAAAAAGCATCCTGATTACAAACAATATATAAGAACTGTCAAAAATTTTAATTAAATTTCTACTCATTGTTCCTTTTTATCATTTGACTTCTCACAAAACAGTGGTAAAATAAAAACATAATAAACTTATGAGGTGATAACTTTGAAAATTATGAAGAAATTTCTCGCAGTGCTCGTCGCTGTATGTCTTTTCGCACTTCCCTTGGTTGCATCATCCTCTGCTGCAGGCAGAAAACCTGCTCTTCTCACATCTGCAGGTATCGAAGCTTTAAGAAATGAGTTCGATCACGATGTTGCACCTGAAGCAGGCGGTCATGCTCTTGATTATGCTTACTATTCACCTGTCGGTCGTAATGACAATACAAAATATCCTCTTGTAATCTTCCTTCACGGCATCGGTCACGCTGACTATGTAGGTGCACAGCTTGATGACAGTGACTTCCCTTACTGGGCATCTTCTGAGTTGCAGAGCCGTTTTGACGAGGGTGGTGCTTTCATCCTTCTTCCCAGAGCTCCTGAGCACAAGCTCATTTACTGGGGTGAAACACTTATCGAGTCACTTCGTTCAGTTATCGACGATATGATCGCAAAACACGGTGACAACATCGACACTTCAAAAATCTTTATCGGTGGCAGCTCTGCAGGCGGCGAAATGACATGGAATATGATCATCGCATTCCCCGAGTACTTTGCAGGTGCTTTCCCGATCGCATCTACAGGCACAGTAACCGAAAGCGAAACCCTTTACTGTTCAGACGTTGCTATCTGGATGATCGCAAGTAAAAAAGATCCCATAGTTAACTACACAACAATTACCACTCCTCTTTGGAACAACGTAGTAAAGTATAACAGTCAGCCGCAGAACTGCCGTCTTTCAAGCTTTGACAATGTTGTAGAGCCGGGTGGTGTATCTGCAAGTGATAACCACCATATGGCAAAGGTTGTTACATATGACTTCCATATGCTTGACGGCAGCACATATCCGAACGTTACAACAATCAACGGTGATGGTCTTAAGGTAAATCTCATCAGTCCTAACGGTATGATCAAGTGGATGAACGGACTTTCATCTTCATTTGACGGCAACACATCAGACGGAACAGGCAATGTCAATGTTTCTGTTTTTGACTCTATCTTCGGCGTATTCCGTAATATCATTCTTAAGATAGTAAATATCTTCCAGAGAATTCTTGGTTTGTAATTTAACATTTAAAAGCGTTGTGTTCATCCGGACACAACGCTTTACATTTTATATAATCTGTGTTAAAATCCCTGTAATATTACTCAAGGAGTGATTTTATGACATGGATGTCATTTCTTCGTTTGCTTATGGCAATTCTCATGATGCCGTACTACCTTTTTAACTACGCTTTCAATGACTATGCCTACCCTGCTTACAGCACTTCAGGTGCTTATCTTTTCTGCTACTTCACGGGAAATGAAATTGAAAATCAGACAATTCATTTTGCAGTAAGCACAGACGGATATCACTTCAAAGCACTTAATAACAACGAAGCCGTAATCACTCAGACTCTCGGCACCAAATGTGTCCGCGACCCGTATATACTCAAGGGTGTTGACGAAAACGGCAAGGACTGCTTTTTTATTATAGCAACAGATATGGATGCAGGACTCGGATGGCTTTCCAACCACAGCCTGATTACGTGGAAATCATATGACCTTGTCAACTGGATTGATGAGACTGTAATAGACATACGTCAGTTTGAAGGGTTTGAAAACACCAACAGAGCGTGGGCTCCTCAGGCAATCTGGGACGAGAGCGTCGGAATGTATATGGTTTATTGGGCAAACTCTACTGTCGAAAATGACTGTGCAGGACATTACTACGCCTATACTAAAGATTTCAAAACTTTTGAAACTGAGCCGCAGGTGCTTTTCGGACGTTGGAACGAATATGTCCCTGAGCGTGACGAAGTGATGAATATTCAGTGTATCGACGGCGATATTATCTACAATGAAAAAGACGGTTATTATTACCTTTATTTCAAAGAAGACCTGACACAGAAAATCGCTTATGTAAAGTCAAAGAATCTTACGGGACCGTACAACACGGATTACACCATCTGCTCACTCAACTGGTTCGGAGTCGAGGGCAGTTCGATGTACCGCATCACAGGCACGGGCGCGTGGCTGATGATTATGGACGAGTACGGCAACGGCACATTCTTTGCGCAGATGACAAGGGACTTCGAAAATTTCAGACAGTTCCAGCGTTCATCAATGGAGATAGATCACCTTAAGCCAAGACACGGATCAGTCGTTGCAATCAGCGAAGATGAATATAAGACTCTTGTTGACCACTACGGTGTTCAGGAATAATATAAAGGCAGACAAAAACCCCATCGGATATTGAAAATCCGTTGGGGTTTGAATTATTCACATATTTCATCGAGATAAGCTGCCATCTCACCGACTGTTTTGTTATTTACAAAATCAACAGCTTTAAGCTCAACACCAAATTCATTTTTGATATCGCCCACAAGACACATTGTGTCGAATGAACTCATTCCGAGATCAAGCTTAAAACTGTCTTCACTCTTGATTTCGTCAACTTCAACGTAGTTTTCAAGGATTTCAACAAGTGATTCGAACTTTGACATTCCGGTTTACCGTTCCTTTCTGCATCTTTAAGTGCGATTGTTTCGAGTATCTCTCCTACTGAGATATCAGGATTTTCTGCGCCAAGTACAAGAGTACGTCTTATCTTTTCATATAAAAGGCTCAGATCGTATGAAACGTCAGGCTCCTGTCTGAACTCAAAGATAAAGTCAAGACCACTGTCAACTGATCTGTGCTTGACAGTAACATAAAGAGGAATCATCGTAGCACCGTTATTGTACCAGATGCTCTTTACAGTCTTTTCCATTTTTTCATCAATAGCCGCAATTTTCATAAGCGGCTGATAAGAAAGACCGAAACTGTCATAAGTCGAGTCAAACTTCGCTTCAGAAGGCATCGACTTGTGTCTTTCCTTGAGAGTTTCAAGGAAGCTGAGACTTGAGTGCATATACATTTCACTCTGTATCTCTGAAATCTTATTGACTGCCTGAGAGAATGTTTCCTCAGGTGCGACAACACTTCTCATCGGAAGGAAGTTGATTCTAAGACCGCCTGATTTTTTCTCTGCAATTGTTCCTCTGCGGTTGATAATCATTTTAAAAGAAACGTCCTGCTGATTATCATTGAAGCACGAAAGAGCTGTTCTGACACCCATTGAGATAACGGAGAAAATTGAAAATCCCTTTTCTTCGCAAAGTTTCATAACCTTTTTGCTGTCACATTCAGTCATACTGAACTTCATTATTGAAGCATCAGGTGAGCCTGAGTGGATGTCTGCATAGCGCTTGTCAAACTGCTTTTTCTGCTGAATCTTGAGTCTGTTTTCAAGCATATAGTCCGTGAATATCGGCTCTTTTGTTTTCGCAAGAGAATCGAACCAGAACTGCTTGTCAGCCTCATACTGTTCAGAAGTGAGATATTTAAGCTCATTCTCAAGCACGGGAATATACGGACGCATCGGCTTCGGATATGCCGTTCCTTTTGTCTTGCTGTTATAAATCTCAAAAATATCATTAAGGAAAACCTTTACTGAGTATGCATCCATCGCAAGGTGCTGAATTCGCATATAAAGTCCGTGGTAACCTTTTGCAAACTTGATGATTGCAATTCTGTGGATTTCACAGTTGAACATAGGAATATTCTGTCTTGAAAATGCTGTAAGCTTTTCTTCAGCCTCTTCTACAGTCATTTCGCTGTAGTCCCAGTTTTCAACCTCAAGCTCACTTTTTTCGGTAACGTACTGCAAAATATTTACTTTTCCGTCTTTTACAAAGCGAAGTCGCATTGTGTCACAGCGTTCAATCGCTTCATAAATTGACTTTTCGAGAATTTCTCTGTCAAAGTCACCCTTCCAGTAATATCCGCAACCGATATTGTTAACAGGATAGCCTGAACCGTATTTAAGTGACATAAGATACATCATCTGCTGAGAACCTGAAATGGGATATGCTATAACATTTTTACCGTTCGGTAATGCTTTAACTATCATTTTTTAGCGTCCTCCTCAAAATTGAAATAGTTTCTTTTGATTTTACCCGTTGATGTTCTCGGGAAAGGAATTTCTCTTATTCTGAATGTGTGAATATGTCTGTCTGTGTTGAGAGAAGAATTGACTCTGTCAACAATCTTTGCGATTTCTGCTTCAATATCTTCCTTTGACATTCCTGCACAAAGCTGTTCTTCAGGGAAAATTTCTGCAACGATGCTGTCTTTTTCAGCCATTACGACGATTTCCTTGATGATTCCGTCATCTACGAATTTATTTTCGATTTCCTCGGGAGAAACATTTTCGCCGTTTGAAAGAATGATAAGATTCTTCTTTCTGCCGACAAGGTAGATGTGACCGTTTTCGATGTAACCAAGGTCACCTGTATGGAGATAACCGTCTTCAGTAAAAGCTTCCGCTGTCCTTTCAGGCTTTTTGTAGTAACCGAGCATAACTGACGGGCCCTTGACCTGAATTTCACCGTCCTGAACTCTTACGTCGTCAACACCGTGAAGAACACCGTTTGAATATTTGTTATCCTCTGAGAAGTCAGACGTTGTGATTCGAGGACTACACTCACTCATACCGTAACCCTGACGTGCGCCGATTCCGTACTTTTCAAATTCATCAATCAGAGCTGCACTCAAAAATGCGCTGCCTGCAATAATTCTTGTGAATTTTTTACCCACAACAAGATCTGCAACCTCACGCTTTGAAAGCTCAGGATGCTTTCTCTCCGCAATCTTAATTTTTGTAAGAACAGACTTGCAGATAAGCGGTACCATTCTTGCTGTTGTCGGCTCAAATGCAAGCAGATTTTTATAAAGGCTTACAAGTGCACCGTTAAGACAAACTGTTGCTCCGTCATAAAGCAGCTTCAGAACGTCACACGCATAACAAAAAACGTGATGCATCGGAAGAATCGAGAGGCTTACCTCTCCTTCGCGTGACTTATACGTATCGTAACAGGAATTAGATACAAGATTGCTGTTTGAAAGCATAACGCCTTTACGCTCACCCGTTGTGCCTGAAGTATATATTATGAGAGCACAACCCTGAGGGTCAATTTCAATATCAGAAAGAGAAGCGTATTCAGATTCTGATGAATACTTTGTAAAGATTTTTTCAAACCATTTCCAGTTTCCGAGAGAAACAATCTGTCTCAAACGCTTATATCTTCTGCCGATTTCATCTGCCTTCTTTGAGAACTCCTCCTCGCAGAAAAGCATTTCAATATCAGCATCCTCAAAAAGCTGACAAGCCTCATCAACGGAAATATTCGGATCAAACGGTACAACAACATTTCCGCTGCATATCATACCCGTAAGACAAGCTATATATTCGTAGCTCGTCTTTCCTATGAATGCGATATGCATCTTTTTTGTTTCAATAGTCTTTACATATCTGCTGACTGCAAGGCAATCCTCGCTGAATTCTTTGAAGCTTTTTCTGCATATTTCAAATTCTCTGAAAAATCTGCAGAAGTCCTTGTCACCATATTCATTTGCCGCAAAAAGAACAAGATCCTTTACTGTTGAAATACCTTTTTTCAATCCGTCACTTCCCTCTTTTTTGTCAGTTAATACACACTTGAATCTTATGTGTTTCGTAAAAAAGTTCGCTTTTTCTCTCAAAAGCATAAACTTACCTATTATACTCAATTTTAATATTTTAAAGATTTTGTCAACAAAAAAATCTTACAATGAACCAACATTGTAAGACTTTTGTGTTTATTTTCAGTTATTTTCGGTGTATTTTTCAGCCTGCAAACGGAACATATAAGCATATTTTCCGTCAAGCTCCATCAGCTCGTCATGGCTTCCCGATTCGACTACTCTGCCGTTTTCAAGCATAAGAATACGGTCAGCGTGACGTGTTGTCGAAAGTCTGTGAGAGATAAAAACTACAGTTCTGTCTGTGCAGGTTTCGCTGATTGCTTTGTTCAGCTCATACTCTGAGACAGGGTCGAGATTTGCCGAAGGTTCATCAAGAATTATGTACGGACAGTTTTTGTAGAAAGCTCTCGCAATCGCAATTTTCTGCTGTTCACCGCCTGAAAGCATCAGTCCGTCATCGTCGAATTCCCTGAGAAGAATCGTCTGAGTTCCATTGGGCAGATTTTTGGTGAAGCCTGCCTTTTTAAGTGCATCCAGAACTCTTTCTTCATCATAATCCTTTTCGAGAGCAACATTTTCTCCGACGGTCGCACCGAAAATCTGGAAATCCTGAAAAACAGCAGAAAACCTTGCTCTGTGTGAGTCAACCGTTACGTCACGGACATCCTTACCACCGATTTCAACCGAGCCTTCCGTAACATCATAAAGGCGCAGAAGAAGGTTTGTAAGTGTCGTTTTACCGGCACCGTTATAGCCGACAAGCGCAAGCTTCTCACCCGGCTCAATCGTGAACGAAACATCCGAAAGAGCATTCACATCCTTACCCTGATAACGGAAGGAAAGATTTTTGACTTCTATCCTTTCAGGTGCACCACACTCTGCAACCTCGTTACCATCAGGTACATTCGTCTGCTCAGCCATAAAGATTCTGTACTTTTCAATCATACCTGCTCTTTCAGTGAAGTTTCTGACTCCGTAAACCGTCAGAAAGAGAATTCCGCTTCCTATCTGAACAGCACCATTGAAGGTTGCTACAAAATCACCTGCGGACATTTCACCCTTAACAAGGGTCTGATATCCGATGTAAAGAGTCAGAATAACCATAAAACCGATGACCTGAATCACTGACTCCTGAACAAAAAAGATTCCGTCAATTTTCTTCACGTACTTATTCTGAGTTTTTACGATATCATCAGCACTTTCTTTGAATCTTTTGTCAAGCAGAGGGTAAAGACCACCCGTACGGATTTCGCCTGCATAATCCCTGAGATAAAAAAGTCTTGAAAAATAATCGCCCTTACGATGCTTTTCAGTAACAGCCTTCCTTCTCTTCATCATAAGGTCACCCGTGTATTTACCTACAGGAATGAAAAAGATAACCGAAAGAATTACTATCAGAAGGCACACAGGGTCTATCGTCACAAGAACAGCACTGATGGTTATAAACGAAACTATCTCTCCTATATAATGCTTAACATTTGTGAGCATATATTTGATATTGTCCGAGGACATTTCAACAGCAAGAATGAAGTCGCTGTAATAGCCCGGGTCATCGTACTTTTCCATATCAAGCTTAGCAGCTTTTTTATAAAGCATTGACTGAATTCCGAGATCAAGCTTCTCTCTTTCTCTGTGTGCAAAAAGCTCGAAGAAAAGCGAATTTGCTATCTCGCTGAAAACAAGCACAAGGAGAATTACAGCTATTCCTATAATGATTTTTTTGGTATCGCCTCCGTTAGTTACTTCGTCAATGATATATTTCAGACCTATGACGGAAACCAATCTGCCGGGAAGAGTTCTTAAAAGCTGCTGCAGGATTTCGCCTATTACAAGCCATGGAGACACCTTAAACATTACTTTCAGCATAAAAAATATGTTTGAGATCGTTCCGTGCTGTTTTTTATCTTTTTTCTTCATATCTCATTCACGCTCCCCTCTGACTGCTTGTAGCTTGAAGCCTGAAGTGCAAACATTTCGGCATAAATTCCCTGAGAGGACATCAGCTCATCGTGTGTTCCGTTTTCAGCAACAGTACCACCGCTAAAAACATAAATTTTATCTGAGAGAACAGCACTTGAAAGTCTGTGTGAAATATAAATAACCGTTTTTTCCTGCGTTGCAGCGATAAGACTCTCGTACATTTTATACTCAGCTATGGGATCAAGTGCAGATGACGGCTCATCAAGGATTGCAAGATCAAAATCTCTTGCAAACATTCTCGCTGCAGCAACCTTCTGCTGTTCGCCACCTGAAAGACCTGTTCCCTTTTCGTCAAACTCACGGGTAAGAACAGTATCTTCTTTCTGCGGCAGACGCTCTATACACTCATATGCACCACTGTTACGAAGTGAAAGAACAATGTTTTCTTTGTCCTCTTCACTTTCAACCTCCTTGCATATTACGTTTTCACCTACACTGAGTGCAAACACCTTGTAGTCCTGAAAAACAGTTGCAAGTCTGTCACGGATCGACTTCACACTATACTCTCTGATATCTGTACCGTTATAAAGAATCACGCCTTCATCAGGATCATAAAATCGAAGAAGAAGCTTGACAAATGTGGTTTTACCTGCACCGTTCTGACCAACAACAGCAACAGTTTCACCTTTGTCAATTTTAAGATTTACATTTTTAAGAGAAGGCTTTTTCGCTGACGGATAAGTGAAAGAAACATTTCTGAATTCAAGTGTTTCAAGCTCGTCAGCCTCCTTTTCACCACCCGTGACAACAGACTTATACTCAAAAAACTCACGGAGATTGCCGAAATATTCAGCCTCCTTACGAATCGATCCGATCGCTTCGCTCAGGTCATTGAAAACATCCTTGAGATTGCTCATCGCTGTCATAATTACAGAGAAATTTGATATCGATAAATTACGCTTTACAGCAAATCTGTAAGCAGCATAAATGTACGTTATAACAACCGGAAGTGAAGTTCCGAAGAGTCCCGAAAGAACCTCCAGCACGGCCATTTTTTTGCCGTATTTTTTTATAATTTCTCTGTTTTTCTCCACTGCATTTTTGTACCTGTTATGCATAACCGTGAATATACCCGATGTACGCATATCCTTTGCAAACTCACGAAGAAAAACCGTTCTTTTAACATAAGCCTTTGAACGCTTATGTGTGGTCATCTCCTTGTCTTTTCTGACTTCTATCTTACCTTTGAGAGATTCAAAAATTATAACAAAAATCATCGAAAGAAGGATAAAAAGTATCCTCGCATCAATTGAAATTACATAAGCGATAAGGCATATTCCCGTGAGAGTTCCCGAAACAAGCATTGCGAAATAGTAGCTGAGATTATCATAGTGATTATCGCTGATTATTTCCGTTGCACGCTGATATTTGTCATAAAATTCAGGATTTTCAAAACACGCCATATCAACCTCAACAGCCTTTTTGAAAATCTTGCGATTGAGGTTTTTGTAAAATACTTTTGACTGCTTTGAAACAACATAGTCAAAAAAGCAGTCAGTGCCTTTTGCAAGAACTCCTGCAACAGCAAACATTGCTACGGCAAAAACGAACTTCCTGAAGCTTCCGCCTTCCTCAACGATATCAAGCAGAACCTTCAGAAAAAGTATTTCCTGCACAAAACCTGTAAAAAACCAATAAGCAACCATCGTCAACACACGTGAAATCAACATAAACGGTGCACATTTCGTTATGATTTTGAATGCATATAAGGTGTTTTTCAGATCTTCAAAGCGTTGTTTTTTCTTTTTGCTTTTTCCCATTTTTCCTCCTCTCCCGTAGTTTTGTTTTCGCTGTTTCTGCTCAGAAAACGCAAAAGAACCCGGAAACAAAACGTCTCCGGGCTCAACAATCAAACACGCCTGTTAAGCAGAAACAGACACAACTACCGGACAATCGTTCTTAATTTTCTTTACTGTTAATCTTGTCATTATGTCTGTCTCCTTTCTTTTAATTTAGCATTTACAATGCTTTTGTATGTTAGCACAGACAAAAAATTTTGTCAATAGAAACATTAAGAAATATGAATAAGTTCTGCCCGCTCAAAAAATCTGCTTTTGCATAGAATGTATTGTGGGAAGATATTTCTTCTCTGCAAAAATTTACAAATTTTTTATATATTTGTTTATATATATAACCATAAAAAGATTGAAAGTAGATGAATTTTGATGTATAATAAAAAAGTTAATAATGGCTTATTGTTGCTTGGAGGAATACACAATGGAAGCTTATCTTGACAACAGTGCGACAACCCCTCTCTGCAAAGAGGCTGTCGAAAAAGTTAATTTCACTCTGACCTCTTGTTGGGGCAACCCGTCGTCGCTTCATTCAAACGGAATCGCAGCTTCCGAACTGCTCGAAGAGTCCCGCAATATCATTGCAGGAAAGCTCTCGTGTGAGCCCGCTGAGATTGTCTTCACATCGGGAGGCACAGAAAGCAACAATCTCGCTGTACTTGGTGCCGCAAATGCTCTCAAAAGACGAGGCAGCCGCATTATTACGACATCCGTTGAGCATCCGAGTGTCGATGAACCCTTCAAGTATCTTGAGAGTCAGGGCTTTGATGTGATCAGACTTCGGGTCAATGAAAACGGTCTTATCGATGAGCGTCAGCTTTACGCTGCGACGAATCCTTCAGTTGTTCTCATCAGCATTATGTATATCAACAACGAAGTCGGTACTATCCAGCCTGTTGAGTTTGCAAAGCGTGCTGCAGTTCACGCAGGCGCAAATGCACTCATCCATTGTGATGCAGTTCAGGCTTTCGGC
The DNA here is from genome assembly GCA_036309125.1 of Acutalibacteraceae bacterium. Classification (GTDB taxonomy): domain Bacteria; phylum Bacillota; class Clostridia; order Oscillospirales; family Acutalibacteraceae; genus CAG-488. The sequence continues at coordinate 10,565 of JAXJUJ010000003.1, forward strand.
AAGGTACAGTTAAAGCCATACAATATGGGAGTCGACCTTATGTCAATCAGCTCTCATAAAATCCACGGACCAAAAGGTGCAGGTGCTCTTTTCATAAAGAAAGGCACACGTCTCGCTCCTCATACGCTCGGTGGTCTGCAGGAAAACAAATTCCGTCCCGGCACAGAGCCTCTTCCGAATATCGCAGGCTTCGCTGCAGCTGCAAAAGCAATGCCTGACTACACTTCAGGTCTTGCACACGCTACAGCTTTGCGCGATTACTTTGTCAAAAACGTTTCCGCTATGGAAAACATAGTTATAAATTCTCCTGCAAACGCATCACCGTATATCACAAACATTTCCGTTTTGGGAATTCCGTCTGAGGTAATGCTTAATTATCTCTCAGAAATGGGAATTTACGTTTCAAGCGGTTCAGCCTGCTCAAAGGGACACAAAAGCCGTGTTCTTAAGGCAATGAATCTCAGCGACGAAAGAATCAACAGCGCTCTTAGAGTCAGCATTTCACGTTTCACAACTAAGGAGGAAATCGATTACCTTCTTTACGGTATCGCAAATGCACAGAAAACAATGAGAAAGATGAAATAATATATTGAGGTTTCGTTTAAAATGAAAGAAATTATCCTTTTGAAAAACGGCGAGCTTGCCCTCAAGGGTCTTAACCGCCACACTTTTGAAAATCAGCTTGTTAAAAATATGAAGCACCGTCTTCACGACCTTGGCAAAATACGCTATGTTCAGTCACAGTCAACGATTATGGTTGAGCCACTCGACGAAAGAGTTGACCTTGATGAAGCTTTCCGCAGATTGAAAAAAATCTTCGGTATCGCAGGTTTGTCACGTTGCGCGGCAGTTGAAAAGAATATAGATGCCATACTTCCCGCTGCTTGTGAATACCTTCGTGAAGAGCTTATGTTTGCAAAGACATTCAAGGTTGAAGCAAAACGTTCAGACAAGAAATTCCCGTTCAATTCTCCTCAGATTTGTATGGAGCTTGGCGGCGTTATTCTTGAAAATTATCCTCACCTCAAGGTTGACGTGCATAACCCTGATTTAATCGTCAATGTTGAAGTACGAGACAGTTATGCTTACATTCACGGCAATCAGCACAAGGGCGCGGGAGGTATGCCCGTCGGCTCAGCAGGACAGGCAGCAATCCTCATCTCAGGTGGTATCGACAGCCCCGTTGCTGCGTGGATGATGGCAAAAAGAGGTCTCAGGCTTTACGCGATTCACTTCGCATCACCTCCGTACACAAGTCAGAGAGCTGAAATGAAGGTTCACACTCTCCTTCGTCAGGTTTCAAAGTACAGCGGTGACATTCCTCTTTGCGTTGTTCCTTTCACACGAATTCAGGAATCAATCAAAGACAACTGCCCTGAAGATCTTTTTACAATCATTATGCGTCGCTTTATGATGCGATGTGCAGAGAGAATCGCAAAAGATCAGGGCTGTGGTGCTCTCATTACAGGTGAAAGCGTAGGACAGGTTGCCAGTCAGACAATGCAGGCGATCGCTTGTACTGAGGCTGTTGTTGAGGAGCTTCCCCTTTTCCGTCCCCTCATCGGTATGGACAAGGACGAGGTCATTGAAATTTCAAGAAAAATCGACACATTTGAAACATCTATCCTTCCTTACGAAGACTGCTGTACAGTCTTTACTCCGAAGCACCCGCGCACACGTCCTCAGCTGCACGTTGTCGAGGAAGCTGAGAGTGTGCTTGATGTCGAAGCTCTCATTGAAGAAGCTTTGAACAATCTTAAATTTATCAATATTTCAGGTGAATAATTTTGAAAACTTGTGAAATCATCAGCGTCGGAACTGAATTACTTCTTGGTGACATTTTAAATACAGATGCGCAGTTTCTTTCACAGGAGCTTGCTAAGTTAGGACTTTCAGTTCTTCATCAGAGCACAGTCGGTGATAATCACGACAGACTCTACGAGCTTCTCCGACAAGCGGCTGAAAGAAGCGATATCATCATTCTTTCAGGTGGTCTCGGACCTACCCCCGATGACATCACGAAGGAAGTAGCTTGTGAATTTTTTGGAAAAGAGCTTGTCCTTCACGAGGAAAGTCTCAGACGTATGTCATCTTACTTTGTGAGTAAAGGTATCGAAATGCCCGAAATCAACAAGAAACAGGCTATGCTTCCCGCTGACTGTGTTGTTTTTGAAAACAATAACGGTACTGCACCCGGTCTTGCTATGGAAAAGGACGGGACACATATCCTTCTTCTCCCCGGTCCTCCGAGAGAGCTGAAGCCTATGTTTAACGAAAGTGCCGTACCCTACCTCAGACAGTTTTCAGATAAGATAATAATTTCACACAACATCCGCACTTTCGGTATCGGCGAATCTGCTATGTCCGAAATCGTAACAGACCTTCTTGATTCTGCAAACCCGACGGTTGCACCTTATGCAAAAGAGGGTGAAGCACTTTTACGTGTCACGGCTATGGCAGACAGTGAAGATGACGCTGAAAAACTCTGCAAACCTATGATCGAAGAAATTAAAGCAAGACTTTCAGACTACATCTACGGAATCGATTGCAATTCTATCGAGGAAGCAGTTGTCCCGATGCTCAAAGAAAACAACCTCAAGCTTGCGACAGCTGAATCCTGTACAGGTGGTCTCGTAGGCAAGAGAATTACAAACGTTTCAGGTGCATCACAAGTGTTTGAATGCGGAATCATTGCATATGCAAACGAAATCAAACACCGTGTTCTTGGTGTCAGTGAGGATTCACTCAGACAGTACGGTGCAGTCAGTGCCGAGGTCGCAAAGCAGATGGCAAAAGGCGCACTTGAAGTAAGCGGTGCAGACATTGCAGTTTCAGTTACAGGCATCGCAGGGCCTCTGAGTGACGGCACGTCAAAGCCTGTAGGACTGAGCTACATCGCTCTTGCAGACAAAGACAACGTCTGGGTGAAAGAGCTTAATACAGGTCATACAAACCGCGATTACAACCGATTTGTAAACTCATCAAATGCACTTAATATGGTCAGGCTGTATATAAACAAGACTTTATAAGAGGTGAAAATCATGGACGAGATGAACAACAACTTAAATACAACACAGGGTAATGATATTATCAACGAAAATGCACAGGAGATTGCGTCTGAAGATACAGTCAAAAAATCAAATGCTGTTTTCGGTGTCATCTGTGCCGTTATGTGTCTTGCAATTCTTGCAACAACCCTGTTTTCTGTTTTCAATGTAACAGGATTTATGAAATCAACCCCTGAAGTTCCCGTTGAACAGCAGACAGAAAACCACGGCTTCAATGTCTATACACAGATGTATCCGAAGTATCCTGCAACGAAGTATCCTGCAAATATGGCATCAACCTTCAACAAGCTCTACGCTGCAAACAATGACGTTGTCGGCTGGCTCTATATCCCCGGCACAAACGTCAATACACCCGTTGTTCAGACAAAGGACAACAAGCGTTACCTTCGTAACAACTTCTACGGTTCAAACACAAACTACGGCACTACCTACGCTGACTACAGATGCAACAAAGGCACAAACCTCAGCACAAATACCGTTCTTTTCGGTCACAATATGCCATCAGGCACACACTTCTATGACGTGCACCGTTACGAAAATATAGAGTGGTATAAGTCTCATCCTACGATCGAGTACAACACTCTTTACGGTTCATACACATTCCTTGTTTCTAATGTTTTCTACTCAACAGGAACAAAAAAATATGACGGCGGATATTTCTTCAACTATATCTACCCGAACATCGGACAGTCAAGTATGAACGGCTACATCGAACAGATTACACAGCGTTCAATTTATAATACAGGTATCGACGTGAGACCTACTGATAAAGTCATCACTCTTTCAACCTGTACTCACTCACTTGACGGTGCTTGCGGAATGGATATCGACGGCAGACTCGTTGTTGTCGGCAGACTTCTTCGTCCCGGTGAGTCAGCAGACGTTGACACATCAAAAGCAAAGAACAACTCCAATTATCGCCGCCCTCAGATATGGTATGATAAAAAAGGCAAGACAAATCCGTACGCTAAGTACGTTACATGGCAGCCATCAAACAGATAACTGCATGTACTGAAATCTGATCGAAAGGATGAAAATCTGTGGCTGAAAACAAAAAATTTAACCCTGACGAGGTTGAAACAATCGAAACTACTATCGCTGCAGAAAATATAATGAACGACGACATTGTCGAGTATATACAGCCGAGCAGCAGTCTTGAAATGCTCAAGGCTCGCTATGCCGCTGCAGAAGAGGACGAATCAATCAGGAATGAAGGCTTCGAGCTTGTAAAAAAAGGTGGTCTTCTTAAAAAATCCCGTCCTGAATCTACCACCTTCGACTATTACTCAACCCCTGTTTCACCTAAGGATGAAATCCGTACAGATGTCGACTCTCCTCTTTCCAAGGTTTTTGACTCAACGAAGAGTGAATTTGATGCAGATGCTGCTTCTTTCAGCGATATCGAAATCGAAAAACCACCAATCATTGCAGAGGATATAGTCAAGCAACCACTTGCAGAGCCTGTAATGCCCGTAACTCCGAATACTGATTCAACGGTCAATAATCGCTACGGATTTGACACTCATACAAGAATCATTTATTTCGACGAAAGTGCGGATGACGGAATAAAACGCAACAGTGACGAGGAGCTTTCATCGGCTTTTGTCACTGATGAATCTGATACAAAAAGGAGGTTCGGACCTTGGAAAAAGAAAAACAAGTAAAAAATTCTCAGAATAGTCAGTCAATCACAAAAAAAGATGTAAGTAATTCTGTTAAAAATACCATCAGAAAAATTGTGCTCGGTCTTCTCCTTATTGTATTTGTAGTATCAGCTGCTTACCTCGTGAATACACTTATCCTTGACAGACCTCCTGATGACAGTGATACCCCGACTGTCGATCATGAAAATACGCATACCGCAATCGACCCGAACTCGGGAGCAGTAATTCAGGACAAGTACAGTGCCCTTCTGAAAATGAATGAAGATTTCGTCGGAAAGCTTATAATTGACGCTACCGGCGAATCAGGCATAAACGTAGTTCAGACTGATAACAACTACACATATCTCAACAC
>JAXJUJ010000004.1:0-4599 GCA_036309125.1 Acutalibacteraceae bacterium
ATATTTCTGCGACCTCTGAAAGCTCGGCTTCGTCGCATTTTTCATAAAATTTAGTTTTCAAAAAATCACCTCGGAATTATTCCGATTTAAGTTTTTCTGCTGTATCGGCAGTGATCAGCGCGTCAATAATATCGTCAAGGTCACCGTTGAGAATAGCCTCGATTTTATACAATGTCAGACCGATTCTGTGATCACTTACACGACCCTGAGGATAATTGTATGTTCTGATACGTTCACTTCTGTCGCCTGTGCCGACCTGAGATTTACGTTCGCCTGCAATTTCTTTATTCTGCTTTTCACGCTCAGCATCAAGGATTCGTGAACGAAGAATTTTCATCGCCTTGTCCTTGTTTTTGTGCTGACTTCTTTCGTCCTGACACTCAACGATAGTGCCTGTCGGAATGTGTGTGATTCTGATAGCAGATTCGGTTTTATTGATATGCTGACCGCCTGCGCCACTTGAACGGAAGGTGTCGATCTGCAGGTCTGCAGGGTTGATTTCGATATCAACATCCTGAGCCTCAGGAAGCACTGCAACAGTTACCGTTGAAGTATGGATACGTCCCTGTGACTCGGTTTCGGGAACTCGCTGAACACGGTGAACACCGCTTTCGAATTTGAAACGGGAATATGCACCGTCACCACTGATCATAAAGCTGACTTCCTTGAATCCTCCGAGCTCAGTCGGATTGGAGCTAAGAACCTCAGGCTTCCAGCCTTTTGTTTCGGCATACATCGAATACATTCTGAAAAGTGAATTTGCAAAGAGAGCAGATTCCTCACCGCCTGCACCACCACGGATTTCGATGATAACGTTTCTGTCATCATTCGGGTCACGTGGAAGAAGCAGAATTTTCAGCTCTTCGCCGATAACCTCGATCTGCTGCTTCGATTCCTCGAGCTGTTCAAAAACCATCTCGCGGAAATCCTTGTCAAGTCCGCCTTCGTCAAGAAGCATCTTTGCCTCTTCAAGGTCGGCATTGACTTTTTTGTATTCACGGTATTTTTCAACTATCGGTGTAAGATGTTTGACGTCCTGCATCAGCTTGCGGTATTTATCCATATCTGACACTACGTCAGGGTCGCAGAGCTGAGCGTTGATGTCCTCAAACTTTTCTTCAACCGATTTCAATTTATCAAGCATAAAATCCTCCGATTGTTTTAATAATTATTAAAAAGCGGATTACTTCTACATCTTTTTAATCTCCTCATCGCCACGGAGAATCTTACGGATGTTTTTTTCAGCCTTGACGCGCGGTACCATTACTTCGTGACCGCAGCTTTCACACTTTATTTTAAAATCCATTCCCGAACGCAATACGGAAAAGGTATTGCAACCACACGGGTGATTTTTCTTCATCACGAGCTTGTCGCCCACACGTACATCCATCATTATCCCTCCGCATACTATCTTAATTATATATTATAGCACAAACCATTACGATTGTATACATTTTTTGTCATTAACGGATAAAACATTCATATATTTAAGTAGAAAAACAATTAAAGGCGGTAAATCCGCCGAAAACAAAGGTGGTAAAACATATATGCAAAATTTCTATCCCGAGGGACAGCTGATTTCAACTCCCTCCAATCAGGCGTATCTCTCCTCCGCCAATGCACTTCACGAAGCGTTTTTTACGGGTGCGATAGTCGAGGCAAGAGCTTTGCTTTGCGACAAAAACCACGACCTGCGTGTTGACCTCGGCTGTATGTACGGAATCATTCCGCACGAAGAAGGCGCTGTCGGCATCAGCGATGGTACCGTTCGCGACATCGCTCTTATCTCGCGGGTCAATAAACCCGTGATGTTTCACATTCTTGGATTCCGTAAGGATGCCAACGACAGGGAATACGCCGTTTTGTCAAGAAGGTCTGTTCAGCAGGATTGCATTGACAATTATATTTCAAAGCTTCGTCCGGGTGATGTCATCCGTGCCAAGGTAACACATATGGAAAGCTTCGGAGCTTTTCTTGATATCGGTGCAGGAATAAACGGTCTGCTTCCGATTGACAGTATATCAGTTTCACGTATTCCGCATCCGTCTGTACGCTTCAGCGTGGGGCAGATGATCAGAGTTGTAGTAAAATCGGTGGACGAATACGGCAGAATCACATTTTCACACAAGGAATTACTCGGCACGTGGGAGCAGAATGCAGGAGACTTTTCGCCCGGAGAAACAGTGCCCGGCATAGTGCGCTCGGTTGAAAACTACGGTATATTTGTTGAGCTTACACCGAACCTTGCGGGTCTTGCGGAGTATTCGGAAGGGATTACCGCAGGATGTCACGCAGGAGTATATATAAAAAGTATGCTGCCCGAGCGTATGAAAATCAAGCTTATCATCGTTGACGCCTTTGAGGCGGAATATCCCACACCTCCTGTGAAATATTACACAGATTCAGATCATATTGACCATTGGGTCTATTCTCCTGTCGAGTGTTCGAAGGTGATTGAGAGTATTTTCTGACAAAAAATAATTTTTTTCGCCATTTAATGCCGTTAAAGAAAATAGCCCCTTGCAATCTCGGGTCTTTTGCTATATAATAGTATCAGATTAGTGTCGCTAATTTTTAAGCAGGTTCAATATGCAGGGAGGAATTTAAAAATGACGGTAGATTTGCATTGTCACACGAAACTGTCTGATGGCTCGATGGGTATCGACGATATAATTTTATTGGCACAGAAACGCGGAGTTGAGACCCTCGCTATTACTGATCGTGACTGCCTTGCAGGCACTGTAAGGGCAAAGCTCATTGGTGAGCGTCACGGCATCAAGGTTATCCCCGGTGTGGAGATTTCTTCCTACGACAGCGAAAATAAAGCTGAAGTTTATATCATCGGTTTTATGAGCGATTCACCTGACCGACTTGAAGGCTTATGCCACCGCAATCTTCTTGCAAGAAAGCGTGCGGCACAGTATATGATGATCAAAGCGACACAGAAATATCCCATTTCGGCAGATCTTGTCCTTAAATGTGCGCAGGGCTCAACAAACGTTTACCCCGTACATATTATGGCGGCACTTGTTGAAAGCGGAATCACAACTGAGCTTTACGGCAATCTCTACAACGAGCTTTTCACAGAAGAAAGTGAAAACAGTATCCTTGTAAGACCGAAGCTTTCTGAGCCGGAAGAGGTTATTGCTGCGATTCATGATGCAGGCGGCATTGCAATTCTTGCTTACACGGGCACATACAAAAACACAAACGTTCTTGAAAAGCTTATCAAGGCAGGTCTTGACGGAATTGAAGTGTGGTGTCCACAGCACGATGAAGAAACAACTGCTGAACTTGCAGTTTTTGCAAAGAAGAACGGTTTGCTTGCTATAGGCGGAAGCGACTTCAGAGGCAGAAACAATCAGTATTGTGTTTCTCTCGCATCATATACAACACCTGATGCTAATTACAATGAATTTATGAATTACAAGGCGAAGGTTCGCCGTCAGCAGAAAAAACTTGCTGCTGAGGAAAAATAATTCTGTATTGGAGATATAAAGATGGCAGACGACAGAGATATCAAGATCTATGTCAAAAAATCAATGACTGAAACAGGCGAATTCAAAATCATAAACGATGAAATTCAGCAGCATATAGCAAACGGAAACCGCGATAAGGCAATAGAACTCGGTCAGAAAATGGCAATGGTAAAGCCCGAAGACGGTGTGGTTGATTTCGGCAGTCTGAATATGACCTCTGCTTTGCTTTACCAGATAAGAGTGCTTCTTACTTTTATGGCTGAGTACAGTATTCAGAAAAATATCCGTGTCGAGTTTCTTGCAGACACCACAAGCTCTGCAATGTATGATTACCTCAAGTCGAATGAAAGCGGATATTATGACAATATTTCTGACGGTGCGGCATTTACCTTTTATCTTCTCGCACTTAAAAAGGGTGGTGACCCTGCCGAAAATATCGGAAATCAGTTCTCGATGCTTTGCAACATCGGCTGGCAGGAAATCATCGATCTCGGCAAACGCATCTTTACACAGAGTGCCGAACACTTTGACAAGATGATAAAAGAAACAACCTTTGAAGAGGTTTGATATTAGTTGAACAGACGGTGGTTTTTCACCGTCTGTTTTCTTTTTGTACAACTACCAAGCCGCCACACGGTGATATGAATCAAACGATTTCGTAGGGTCGATTCACGAATCGACCGAAAAGATAAACACCCCAAAAAACTACAGCAAACCAAGCCCTCATTGCCTAAAGGAGGGTGGCGCGGCGTAGCCGTGACGGGAGGATATTGTTGAGGTAAGATGTAATAGTGAAGAAGTAAGAGGTTGTTTTTAAGCACAATCTGAAGTTAAGTGCGTAGGGGACGGGTTGCCCGTCCCACTAAATTATGCACCCGATCCAACTGCAAAAGTCCTTAAAAAAGCATCGATAAATCCAAAATTTTGGGGACATTTTTAATGTAATAGCAAGGTCGATTCACGAATCGAGCGAACGAAGCAATCAAAAACGAGAGGGTAGGGGCGACCATCGGTCGTCAATCGAAAATGCTGCAAAATTCGACGGGAGGTAATATGTATAATGTAATAACATAGGATACAAGTGAGATTTTGCAGCAACCTTGCCTCCCTTGCCTAAAGG
>JAXJUJ010000005.1:0-20146 GCA_036309125.1 Acutalibacteraceae bacterium
ACGCTGTTAACACAATGATTGCACAGGGTATGCAGGGTGCTGAGTTTATCGTTGTAAACACAGACAAGCAGGTTCTTGTTAATTCACAGGCAACTCACAGAATCCAGATCGGCGAGAAGTCAACTCGTGGTCAGGGTGCAGGCGGCCGTCCCGAGGTTGGCGAAAAGGCTGCAGAGGAGAGCAAAGAGGAAATCGCTGCAATCCTTAAAGGTACAGACATGGTATTTATCACCGCAGGTATGGGCGGCGGCACAGGTACAGGTGCAGCTCCTGTAGTAGCTCAGATCGCTAAGGAAATGGGCGTTCTTACTGTTGGTGTTGTTACAAAGCCCTTCAAGTTTGAAGGTAAGAAGAGAAGCACACTTGCTGAGCAGGGTATTGCTCGTCTTTCAGAGCACGTAGACAGCCTTATCGTTATTCCTAACGATCGTCTTAAGCTCCTCAGCGACCGTTGCAAGACTCTTTCAGAGGCATTCCTTGTTGCTGACGAAGTTCTTTCTCAGGGCGTTAAGAGCATTTCAGAGCTCATCAAGGTTCCCGGATTTGTTAACCTCGACTTCGCTGACGTTTGCAGCGTAATGAGAGATGCAGGCTATGCACATATGGGTGTAGGCACAGCTAAGGGCAAGGATAAGAGCCTTCAGGCAGCTGAAATGGCTACATCAAGCCCGCTTCTTGAGACATCTATCGCAGGTGCTAAGGGTGTTATCATCAGCATCACATCTTCACCTGATATCGGTCTTGAAGAAATCGAGCAGGCTTGTGAATCAATCACAGATAAGGCACATCCGGATGCAAACATCACTTGGGGTGTTGCATTTGACTCAAAGCTCGAGGACGAGATCGTTATTACTGTTGTTGCTACAGGCTTTGACAGTGGCTCAGAAGCAGATTTCGGTTCAATCCCTGCATTCAAGGCTACAGCAGCTCCGGCAGCTCCGATTCGTTCAGCTACAACAGCTCCTATCGAGCCTCCCGTTGTAACAAGCGCAGCTAAGGCAGCTCCTCAGAAGGGCGCAGTTGATGACGAGGATTTCTATGTAATCCTTAACGACATCATCAAAAAGAAGGGTGAATAATCACTTTTCATAAAATGAAATTTCAGATACCGAAGCATTCGTGCTTCGGTATTTTTTTGTTTCAGGCAGCATTAATATCCAAAATTCAGCACCACTTTGTGAGAAAGTGTTTATAAAATATTGACATTTTTTTATTACAGTAATATAATGTAGAATAGATTAATTTGGGGGAATATGACGTGAAAAAAATAGCCGGTTTCATTGTTAATAAAAGATATATTGTCCTTGGAGTTATGCTTGCCCTGTGCGTTGCGTGTGCATGTATGATACCCGGGGTTACCGTCAATACAGATATGACAAAGTATCTCCCCGACGATTCTTCAATGAAACAGGGTATGAATGTTCTTGCTGAAGAATTCCCGGAAATGACTATGCCCAGCACCATCAGAGTAATGTTCAAAGATTTGTCTGATGTAGATAAAACAAATATCAAACTACAGCTTTCAGAGATTGAAAATGTCGACAGCGTTACGTACAATCCCGACATACACAACAAGGATGGCTATACCTTGTACACAGTCAGCACCTCCTATGCATATAACACCCCCGAGGAAATGAAGATACAGGAAACTATAGGTCGGGAGTTTAATGACAGAGACGTAGTCTACAGTAATGATGACGCTATGGGCGCGAGCCTGCCGATGTGGGTTATCGTAGTAGCCTTTGTCCTGCTTATGATTATACTTCTCGCAATGTGTTCTTCGTGGTTTGAGCCGGTGTTATTCCTCGCAACCATAGGTGTCGCGATTGGCTTTAATATGGGAACGAATATAATTTTTGAAAGTGTTTCCCAAATGACATTTTCGATAGCATCGATTATGCAGGTCGTATTATCGATGGACTATTCGATCATTCTTATGAATCGTTACCGTCAGGAAAAGACTGTTTCGGCAGATAAGTATGAGGCGATGAAGAAGGCTCTTGTTAATGCATTTTCTTCTGTAAGCTCAAGCGGTATGACGACAGTTATCGGTTTGCTGATGCTTGTGTTTATGAGCTTTACCATAGGTATGGACCTTGGTCTTGTACTTGCAAAGGGCGTACTTTTTAGTATGTTGTGCGTCTTCACCGTGCTCCCTGTGCTTATTCTTGTTTTTGATAAAATTATTACAAAATCAGCAAAGAAAGAGCTCCATATACCTATGGGTAAGGTTGCAGGCTTCAGCTATAAGACCAGAAAAATTGTAGCTGTAGTATTTGTAGTTCTTTTTGTAAGTATGTACTTCCTTCAGGGCATTACCCCCATTACATACACTATTGGTAAAGAAGATGAAATTTCAGAGATTTTCCCGACATCCAACCCTGTTGTTATGGTTTATAACAACGAGGATGAGGAGAAAATCGCACCTATCGCAAACAGCCTTACAGACCACGCTAAGGTTAACAGTGTGCTCGGATATTCCACAACACTCGGCAAGGCATTCACTACCAATGAAATGGTGGCTATGATTGACTCGCTTGGTGCTGATCTTGGTATAGATGCTTCACTTTTGTCAGTCCTGTATTATGATCGTTTTGCACCGAAGGATGAAACAAAGGCACTTGCCGTAAGCGATGTGCTGAAATTCGTTTCGCAGAACGTTATGACTAATGAAATGTTCTCGGCATATATCGATGATACTATGAAATCCAAGGCGGGAATGCTTGAAAAATTCTCAGAGAAGGATGCGCTTACAGCTCCGTTGACAGCAAAGGAAATTGCAGAGCTTTTTGAAATTGAAGAAGATCTTATCAAAAAGGTAATGACTCTTTACTATGCATCAGAAACAAGTGAAGATGCGGGAACTATGACTGTTTCCCAATTTGCTGATTTTGTAGTAAATGACATCGCAAAGGATGAGATGTTCTCTTCATTTATAGATGACTCTATGAAGGACAAGCTCGGACTGCTTGAAGAGTTCAGCGACAAGTCAAAGGTAACTAAGGATATCACTGCATCTGAGCTTTCCTCAAAGCTTGGCATTGAAGAAAATCAGGCGAAAATGCTTTACGCCTACTACTATGCAGGTGAGGAATCTTATACTCCTGCAGCTGTTACTGCTACAGAGTTTATTAATTACCTCACGGATAATATTCTTTCAGACCCGATGCTTTCTTCTCAGCTTGATGCACAGACGGCTTCTCAGGCAGGACTTCTCAAAAACTTTGCGACAAAAGAAGACGTAACCAAGCAGCACACAGCTAATGAAATCGCAGAAATGCTCGGAGTTGAAGAAAGCCTTGTAAGAATAGTTTTCGGTTTTTCAAGTACTATGTCGCTTGAAGAGTTTATTGATTCAGCTGCAGGTATAACGAGTGTACTTCCTTCCGGAGATAATGAGCTTCTTTCTAAGCTTCCGATGATGCAGAAGCTCATCGATGCAGTAGTGTCAGGTGAAAAAGTCACATATACACAGATGGCAGAGATTCTTTCTATGGAACCTGATATGATAAAGATTCTCTATGCTGTACATGATTTTGATAAAAACGATGCAGATAAAAAGCTTTCTCTTCATAAGGTGATCAATTTTATCGGTGAAAATAAAGAAACCTTTGCACCTCTCATGGGTGAGGAAAATCTTTCGCTCATTGAAATGGGAGAAACACTTGTAAATGGTGTAGTAAGTGGTACAAAGTTCAACTCTGATGATTTTGCATCTGCTGTGGGAATCGAACCTTCTATGCTCAGACAGCTCTTTATGCTCTATAAGGCTGAAAAGGGCAATACAAGCGGATGGAAGCTGTCATTGCAGAGTTTTGTAAGCTTTATTGCTGAAGATATTCTTACAAATGAAATGTATTCATCTTTCCTTGATAAGAATATGGCAGGGCTCATCACTGCAGGTGACAAGATTATTGATGCTGTAATCAATTCAAAGTCTTACACGGCAAAAGAGCTTTCTGAAATGCTTGCAGGATTCTCCGAACAGCTTAACGAAAACACTGTAAGTCTTATGTATCTTTATTACTCGGCAGTCAAGGAAAGTGATTCTTCGTGGAAGTTGACTGTAGAGGAGCTTTTCAGTCATCTTTACAACAATATGCTCAATGATGAGCGCTTCACGGCTATGATAGACGATGCTATGCGCAAACAGATAGTAGGCGCGAAGGGTCAGCTTGAAGACGGTGTGTCACAGATGGTTGGTAAAAATTATTCTCTTATGATGATTGATACCACACTAGCACTCGAAAATGAAGAAACAACTGCCTTCCTTGAAAAGCTTTTCAGCGACTGCGATTCCGCACTTGAGCACGATTATTATGTGATTGGTAATTCACCTATGAGCTATGAGATGCAGCAGACATTCGACAAAGAGTTATTGCTTATAACTGTACTTACTGCAGTTGCAATCTTCCTTGTTGTTGCTGTTACTTTCAGAAAAATCTCTCTGCCGCTGATACTTGTTCTTCTCGTTCAGACGGGTGTTTATATCACTATTTTTGCAAGTGGTGTCCGTGGTTACAGTATGTACTACCTCGCACTGCTCGTGGTTGAATGTATCCTGATGGGTGCAACGATTGACTACGGTATTCTCTTTACAAGCTACTACCGCGAAAACAGAAAGAAAATGGATATTAAAGAAGCTTTGTCCGCTGCCTATGACGGTGCAATCCATACAATTCTTACGTCCGGTCTTATTATGATTCTTGTAACAGGTGTTCTCGGATTTGCTCCGATTGACCAGACGATTGCACAAATTTGCCAGACAGTTTCTATCGGTGCACTCTCTGCGACACTTCTCATCCTTTTTGTGCTTCCCGGCTTGCTCGCTGCATTCGACAAGTTTGTTGTAAAAGAACATAAAAAGAAAACCAAATAAAATTTATGAGGCTGTAAAAAACGAAAGTTTTTTACAGCCTGTTTTATTCTTCTAGTGCCTTTCTCAGCCTTGTGAGCACTTTCTTTTCGATGCGTGATACGTAGGAACGGGAAATATTCAGCTTTTCAGCTACTTCGAGCTGAGTAAGCGGCTTTTTAGAATCAAGTCCATAGCGTAGGATTATGATAGTACGTTCACGCGGATTAGTAATCTTTTTTATTTCGCTGCGCAGTTTTTTCAGCATTGTCATTTTGTATATGTCTTCAACTATTTCATCTTCAGTTGCAATTATATCCATCAATGTCAGCGGATTACCCTCGCTGTCAGTGTCTATGGGTTCATTGACTGAAACATCCTGAGCGTTCTTTTTTTGTGCACGGAAGTACATAAGTATTTCATTTTCTACGCAACGAGCAGCATATGTAGCAAGTCTGGTGCCTTTTTCAACGTCAAAAGTATTTATCGCTTTGATCAGACCTATGGTGCCTATCGATATCAGATCGTCCTGCTGAGTTGAGTTTGCATAGTACTTTTTGATGATGTGTGCCACGAGTCTGAGATTATGTTCGATAAGTTTGCTTTTAGCCTCTTTGTCACCGTTACGACAGGCGAGAAGATATTCTCTTTCTTCCTTCGCAGAAAGGGGAGGAGGAAACGAATTTGTCCCTGACAGATGCAGCGCAAAAAAAATCAGGTTTGATAAGGAGTTGAGTACTGCTTCAATAATCATAAAATCACCGTCCACATCAATTGTATGCTGACAGAAGAGATTTTTTGACTGTTGCAAGTCTATTGATTTTTTATAATATAAAAATCTTTTAAAGCCTGAAAAGGCTTTAAAAGGGTACGAACGGTAAAGGCTTTTGTGGTGAATATATTGTAAACTTTTGACGTATACTGTATAATTATAGGAGTATTTGTCGGAGGGGATATAATGAAGGTTGCTGTTTGCGATAATGATGTAGAGTTTCTTAAGGAACTGACCGATTTAATTGATTCGTATATCTTTGATCGTAATGTTATGTTGAATGTAAAGAAATTTAAAGATTACGAAAGTCTGCTCAATCAGATTGATGATTTTGATATATTTTTTCTCGATTATAAAATGGACGGTATTGATGGGCTGTCTTTTGCACGGAAGCTTGCAGAAAAATACGGCGACCGAAAGAGAATAGTATTTGTGACAGCTTATCCTGAAATTGTATATGAGGCATTCGAGGTCAGAGCATTCAGATTCCTTGTGAAACCTATAGAGAGAGAAAAGCTTTACAGGACTCTGGATGATTTGTTGATGACAACCAATCTTAATCCTAAGATTACAGTTAAAACCGATGGAGAAACACATTACCTTGAAGCCGATGAAATACACTACCTCAAGGTAGAAAGAAAAAACACAAGCATAGTTCTTGATAAAAAAGAGATAGTCTGTCATAAAACGATGGATTATTTTGAGGAAAAATTATCCTGCTGTTCCGTGTTTTTCAGAATACACAGATCTTACCTGATTAATGTCAAGAAGGTAAAATCGTTCAAAAACACCTATGTTATAATGCAGAATGGTGATAAAATTGAAATGAGCAGAAGAAGATATAACGATTTTTGTAAACGATATGCAGATATATGTGAGTAAAAGGTGTTTTGATGAATATTTATTGTATTATTAACCCCGTGCAAGTTTTGCTGAGTCTGGCTGTTACGGTTCTTTTACTGAAAAATGTGTTTGGCTATGAGGTAAAAAAGAATAAAACACCTGCAATGATTGTTGCAGGGATTGCAGCGGTGTTGAATGCAGTTTTAAGCGGATTTACCTCGGATCCTGAGATGATTGACTTTATCGCAGAAGCATCAACTTTCGGACTTACGATGTTTTTTCCGTATCTGCTTTTCAGGTACTCGAAACGTTTTACTTTTGTTAAATTCGGTGCTGTGCTTTGTGCCACTTTTGATTTTATCGTTTTCAGTATATGGTCACCGTTTACGGGCAGAGAATTGATCGTTTACCGACTGCTGTACAGCCTGATATATGCAGTTACAATAGCAGTGACATTGTTTCTGAGTAAGAAATTCAAGGATATTCTCCCTTACCATTTCCTTGATAAAATACCCACGGTAATTTATATAGTTATATTCATTGCCGATCTTTCTGCGTTTTACGATGTATCGTCATTGTTTGACTCCGAATATTCAGCAGAAATTGCAGGTATTCTGAAGCTTATTTCAACGGCAATGGTGGTTGTTTGCTTCGTATCTGTTGCATTAAGGTATTCAAAAGAAATCCGTTTGCGAAAAGAGTCTGATCAATTGCTTGAAAGTCAGCTCAGGCACTACGAAGATATTATGGAAAAAAACAGGCGCTTACACGAGTTCAGACATGATTACAGAAACAATCTTTTTGCTGTCAATGCTTTGCTGAATAACAGCGAAGTTCAGCAGGCGAAAGACTACATAAGCGGAATGAATGATTCTTTGGATATGACGTACAGCCGTTTTATGACAGGCAATTTCCTTGCAGATGCTATATTGTCTGATAAGTCGATCCTTGCTGAAAAAAAGGGAATTAAGCTTGACTTTGAAGGCAGAATATCGCATAATTTAATCACAAACAATGATTTGTGCACGATTCTCGCAAATGCGATTGATAACGCTATCCGCGGTGCAGAAGGTTGCTCTGATGCTGAAATAATCATTTCAGCACGGGAAAGCGAAGGTACACTGAAAATTGTTGTCAGAAATACTGTTTTAAGTAAAGTAGAAATCAAGGACAATTCAGTCAGAACAACTAAGTCGGATATTGAAAATCACGGTTTCGGATTGAATGCAATCAAGAAAGTTGCTGATAAATACGATGGATTTGTGGTGTTGGATTGTGATGAACGTTGGTTTACTCTTAAAACAGTTCTGTTTTTGAAAGGTGACGTTGATGCCTGAAATACATTCTGAAGGGTGATTAAGTTGAAGAAAATTCTATCGGTTTTAGTTGCAATAACAATTTCTTTTTCGTTCGCAAGTGTAGCTGAAGCTGCAGACGCTGATGGCACTTACGGTAATCTTAAGTATGAAATCACAGACGGTGAAGCAAGTATTATTGACTGTGATGCAGCTGCTGCAGGCACAGTGGAGATTCCTGAACTGATTGACGGCTGTCCGGTTACAAAAATCGGTGACGAAGCCTTTGAGGAATGTCGTGATGTCACAGAAATCACTATCCCTGATACTGTCAGCTATATCGGTTTCAAGGCTTTCACAAAAACCGCGATCAGGAAGTTTGTCATCCCTGACGGTGTATCGGTTCTTAGATACAGAACCTTTGATTCGTGTAAGGAGCTTGAAAAAGTTGTTTTACCGGAAGGTCTGAATGAAATTGAATATAATGCGTTTGCAGGATGTAGCAAGCTCTCGGAGGTAAATATTCCTTCATCCGTAACAAAAATCGGATCTTCGGCTTTCAGATCTACTGCAATCACTTCTGTTGTAATTCCTGAGGGCGTTAATTCTTTGAATGGTGTTTTCAATTCTTGCAGGAGTCTTGTGACAGTAGAGCTACCTGTAAGTCTGACAGAAATCGGAAGAAACTCTTTTTATTTCTGCGATTCGCTTACAACGGTTAATCTGCCCGAAAATTTGCAAACCGTAGGTTATAGTGCTTTTTACAGATGTGAGGCATTGAAAGAAATTGATATACCTTCGTCAGTTTCCCTCATAGATGAGATGGCTTTTTTTGGATGCACGTCGCTTTCGGGTTCAGTTATTATTCCTGACGGTATTGAGGAGATTAAAACTCTGTCGTTTTACGATACGGATATTGTAGATTTGTATCTGCCGCTGAGTGTAACCGCGATTGCTGACAAAGCTTTCGGACAGTGCAGTAACCTTGAAAATATATATTATGCAGGAAATGCTGAGGACTGGAATAATATTTCAGTAGGCGAAGGCAGCGAATACATTTCTTATGCAACCGTTCATTACAACTACGGTAAGAATGAGGGTGACCTGGGCGAAAATCTTATGTGGGATTTCAACAAGGATACAAACGCGTTGTCGGTTTACGGCAGCGGCGCGATGGTGAGCTACGGTTCGTTTGAGGAGTATCCCTGGTCTGATTATAAAGATAAGATAGAATATGTTTATCTCGCTAACGGAGTAGCTTCTGTTGGTGATAATGCATTCAACGGCTGTTCAGGCCTTAAGGAAGTGTTCCTTGGAAACACAGTAGAAAAAGTTGGTCAGAACGCTTTTTCGGATTGTCCTTCGCTGGCTATTGTGACAGCTTATGCGGAAAAATTAACTGCAGAAACCAATTCTTTCGGCGGAAACGATGACAGATTGGTTATAATTCATAATGCAGAGTCATCACAGGTCAAAGCTTTTGCACAGGAGAACGATATCAGTGCTGTTGCAGCTTCGTATGACAGATCGAAAAATGTTCTGGGCTTTAGCGGAGAGTTTATAATCTATCCGGATCTGGATTATAATATGCTGGCAAGGCTTATTCAATATTATCCTGATACGAAGTATCTTTTCTTTGAAAAGCTCGTGTTTGACGGTGTAACATCGGGTGTTTTTGACATTGAAGGTATTGAAGGTGTCGTAGCCGAGGAAGAATATCTTACTTTCAGTAATCTTTATATAAGCATAAGTGCAGCAAAGGATGGTGGAGAAGAAAGCATCACCTTTGCCAGATTTATCGAAATGCTTGAAAGCGGAGATCACGAAGGCTTCCTTGTTGAAATTGAATCTGACAGCGGCAAGGAAAGTGTAGATTTTATGAGAACGGTTGAACATTTTGTCTCTAATGCTCTCAAAATGGTTTCGAAGCTTATAAATTTGATTTCAAAAATTTTCAAACGATAAAATCAAACGGATCACAGAAGTTCAAACTCTGTGGTCCGTTTACCGTTCGTACCGAATTTATAACCATTCAAAACTCAAATTACAGAATTTGACAATGTATATGATAGAATATAGACAGCTCAATTTATGGAGTGCTAAATATTTTAAAGGGAGATGATTTCTGTGAAAAAAAGCGTAAAAATTTTAATAAGCATTGTTCTGGTTCTTGCACTCGGTGCAGCGGGCGTATTCGGCTATCTTTATTTTTCAAAGGATAAGTCGCAGAACAACCCGCAGGAGGATACTACGAATGCAAATAATCCTGTAAACACAGAAACAGTTGAATTCGACAGAGGAAATAATGTTGCTGAGATTAACGGAATTTCCGTAATTGCCGATGAAACCGGTGTACGCATTTTTAACGAAACAGACAAAACAGAGAAAAAGATTTTCGATAAGCCGGCAAGAAGTGTTGTTTTTGATGGTAAAATGGCATATTTTGCAGAGATGGAAATCGAAGACCCGACTGTTGAGCTTTATGATTTCGAAGGCGAACCTGTTGAAAAAGATGAATACAACGTATGGCTGAGAGCCAAGATTTATTCATATAACGTAGAAACTGATGAAATCAAGGAAATAGTTACTACAACTCGCAGTCATTTTACAGCGATTGTTTATGCTGATGAAACTGCTGTTTATTACACGGATTGGAGTGCTGATAAGTTAGGCTGTACATATATTGAAACACCGACATGTCCGTTGTATAAATATGATTTTGAAGAACAGAAGAGTGTTCTTGTTATGGATAAAATTCTGCCCGACACCTGTGAAGTTCGGGGCGATAGATTGTTCTATCATAAAGACGGTAGCGTTAACGGTGATGACGGATATCATGTTCTTTATGCGTTCGACTTCAAGTCAGGTGAATCAGATAAGATATCCGAAGACGAGGCTCAGTTCCTGAAGCTTGAAGGCGAAAAGGTATATTACATTGAGAGAAAATGGGGCACCGAAGCAAGTGATGAAATTGAATATAAATTAATGTCTAATGATTTAAGAGGTCAGAAAGCCGAGGTTACGGCAGAGCTTGATTTTCTTCCTGATGAAACCAGAGTGTTTGCGACATATGTAAATGAAAATATCTTAGCATTTACAGGTAGATTTGACGGTGTATATACTTACAAAATTAAAGACGGCACATTCGAACACAATGGTGACGGCACCGCTGATTACGAAGTTATCAGTAACGGCACAAGTGCAGTTCTTCAGAAGGATTATTATTCGACAGAAGAAGAATTTATTAAAACTGAGCTTTATCGTTATGACGGCACGGCAGAGCAGGAGCTTATCGAGGAGTCCGACGAGGAAATTTATGCTACAAAAATAACCGAAAACGGTGTTTATGTTCATTATTATGAAGGTTCGGATTATTGCGGAATAAAATTCATTCCGCTTGAAATCAAATAAAATTTAAAAGGATGATTAAAATGAAAAAGGTTTTGATTATTGGAATTCTTGTGGTGGCAGTTTTAGCGGCTGGTTTTACTGCCGGTTATTTTGTCAAAAATCAGGATACTGCGGATTCCACAGCTGGGTCTGAAAAAGGAACTACGGCTTCAACTGAGTCATCAACAGATGATGCGGTAGCCGATATCGACGTTGAAAAGATTTACAACGATTTCCTTGCCTCAGCAGAAGCGGAAAAATATTATCATCTTCTTGAAGATGATGAGGATGAGGGATTTAAATACAGCGGTAAAAAAGAAGTTGAATTCTTTGATATTGACAATGATGGCGTGAACGAGTGCTTTGTAAGAGTTGAGTATCACTATGATGATGGTATCGAAACCCCGCAGTCGAATAGTGAAGAGCAGATATGCATTTTTGATATCGATGGTGATAATGTACACTTCGTAAAATCAACAGGCTTGTGCGCACCTTACAGAGTAGGAGAAAAACTGCGTCTTATCAAAACCGAAGACGGTACATACAAAATTTTCTGGTATATTTGTGAAGCTAACAAAATCCGTGAAGGTTCGGTCTACTCTTACGACGGCAAAGCATTGAAGCTTGAAAAAAGCTTTTTCGCAGATATATATCCGATTATCTATGATGAGAAGACCTTCTTCATTTCATCAACAAGCGACTTGTTTGACGAAACATCAGAGATTTATGCAAACTATGAAGCTGCGGAAAAGATTACTGAAGATGCATTCTATGAGCAGTGGAATTACTATGAATCAGGTGCTGAATGTGCATATCAGGCACCTGAACAGTCAGAGTAATTTTAACAGATAATTATCAAGCGGAACAAAAGTCAGAATTGACAGGGAAAAGAGTTTTAATATTAAAAAATCACCGTCCGTATAGTTTTATACGGTACGGTGATTTTTATTGTCATTATATATCTTGACTTTTGTTTGTTTACAAACTCCGTTAATTATGATAAAATTATAAATAAGCAATTTATGCAAATTGGATGTGAGGGGTTTATATGAAAGAATTGAAGTTTTTCCTTATAACTGATACACATTATTTCAAAAATTCGCTCGGCGCTTACGGCGAAGAATATGAAAGATTTATGGATTTAGAACAGAAGTGCTTCGGCGAAACACAGAGCATCAATGAAGCTGCTTTTGAATATCTTTCAAAGAGCAATGAGGCGGATATACTTCTTATCGCCGGTGACCTTTCTTTTAACGGTGAAAAGGAAAGCCACAAGGCTTTTTCTGCTATGCTCAAGGATTTCAAGGAAAAGACAGGTAAGCAGGTTTTTGTTGTTACGGCAGGTCATGACTGTAACGAAAAACCGTTTGCATTCAATGAAACGGGCAGACTCGCTCCTGAGGGAACATCTTTTGATGAATTATATGACATTTACCGTGATTTCGGATATGATCAGGCTATTGAATTCAATCGCGAACATATGTCATATGTTGCGGAGCTTTCTGATGATGTAAGGCTTCTTGTTATTTGTAACGATATATCAGGATGTAAGAATATAGATTATGATGATGAATTTTTAGCTTGGATGGAAGCTCAGGCTAAAAAGGCACAGGCGGACGGTAAAATGATGATTGCGATGGAGCATTATCCTGTTATTGCGGGTCAGCCACTTCTTAATATTATTCCTGATGCAAGACAGAAAAACAGCAAAAAGCTTATCGAAACGCTTGCAGATAACGGAGTGCATCTCATATTTACAGGTCATATGCATAACCAGAGCATAAATGTAGAGGAAACTGAAAAAGGCAATAAGTTTTACGATGTCTGCACAGGTTCACTGATAGGATGCCCCGCATTTATGAGGCTTGTAACCATAAAGGACGAAACCACTGTAGATATCAAGAGTATACCTGTGCCTGAATTCGAATGGGACAAGGGCGGAAGAACAGGTGAGCAGTATCTTCAGGACCAGTTTGACAGGATGATCAAGGTTATGGTCAGCAGTATCGAAAATGATCCTCAGAGGTTCTGCGGAAAGATAGGCGTGAAGTATAAACCGGCAATTGACAAGCCGATGCGCTTCGCAGGCAGAAGAATTTCGAATTTAACACTCGGCACATTAGGAAAACTGCTTATGATCAAAGTAGACCGTTCAATCAAAAAGGTGAAATTTGCAGAATTCGCTATTGATATGGTACGTTCTGTTTTTGAAGGAAATCAGCCGTATGTCGAGGGTACACCGGAAGGTGATATGCTTCTCAGACTGTTTAAAAGAATCAAGCCTTTTATGAAAACCTTCAAAGGTTCACAGGGTGAGGTTTACGATTCTTATGAGCTTCTTAAGCATACTGTCGGAAATTACGGAATTGACGACTATAACGCTGAAATCAAACTGAAGTGAGGCTTTTTATATGATTTCTTTAGAGCTTTTTAACTATGACATTTTTCCAAAAGTTTTTCCTTGTGACAAGGCAATTGAGGTTACTGTAAAACCGCTTGGTGCACACGTCGAATTCAAAGGTGAATATACTGTGTGGGTCAAGGCTTTGACTCAGGGAAATATCAGAGATTATAAGGAAAGAAATAATCTCGTTGAGTATAGTGTAACTCCGGATGAAGACGGATGTATACGTTTTACTCATACCTATAAAGATGAGCAGGAACACTTTGTTGAAATTATCAAGGACGGCAAAAGAGTTGTAAGACTTTCTGTTTATTCGCTTAATGAGGATATGGTCGGACGCTATCCGTTCAGAGGAGATCTTCATATGCATACCTGCCGTTCAGACGGTCATCAGGCGCCTGCTATAGTTGCGGCTGAGTACAGAAAGAACGGTTACGATTTCCTTGCAATAACTGACCATGATTCGTATTATCCGTCACTTGAAGCAATCAACGCATTCAAGGATGCTCCTGTTGAGTATACCCTTGTAACAGGTGAAGAAGTTCACCTTGAGGATAATGATATCCACATCGTTAATTTCGGAGGAAAGTACAGCGTAAATGCGCTGATGCCGGGTGATCATCATATCGATGTCGGTCCCGGTAAGGAGCTGCGTTCACTCGACGGCGAATGCCCCGAAATAATCAGTGTTGAGGAGTATAAAAGACAGGTTAACGAGCTTGCTGAAACTCTCGATATTCCCGAAGGAATTGAAAAGTTTACTTACGCTTCTTGTGTCTGGATTTTTAACCACATCAAAAAGGCTGACGGTCTGGGCATATTCTGCCATCCTTATTGGATTTCAAATGTTTTTCAGGTGCCGGAGACTCTTGTTGAGCATATGATGGAGACTCAGCCTTTTGATGCTTTTGAAGTTCTCGGCGGTGAAGCATATTATCAGCAGAACGGCTTCCAGGCGGCAAGGTATTACGATGACAGGGCAAAGGGCAGACGTTATCCTATAGTCGGTAGTACGGACAGCCACGCTTGCGTTGATAATGACGAAGCTTTTGTTGCTTCAACGATTGTATTTTCTTTTGAGAATACGCGTGAAGGTCTTATATCTGCAATCAAAGATATGTACTCTGTTGCAGTTGATTCGATAAGCAAGGAGCACAGACTTGTAGGCGAAACAAGATTTATCAGGTATGGCGATTTCCTCCTGAGAGAATTTTTCCCGCTTCATGACGAGCTTGTTTTTGAAGAGGGAAGACTTATGAAAGATTATGTCTGTGGTGATGAATCTGCAATTGATATACTCAAAGCAATCAACGGTAGAATGAAAAAGCAAAGAGAGAAATACTTCAGCTTTTAATTTATAGTAATGCGATTAATTCTTAATTGACGATATAATGGCATAGTGATAGACTATGATATGTTATATTTATCCGAAACGGAGGAAAAACTATGAAATTTATGAAAAAAATTACAGCTTTCTTTCTTGCGCTTGTTATAGCGTTAGGCTGTATGTCAGGTGTATCTGCACTTTCAATCAACGATGAGTATGGCTCTCTCGTAGCTGAGTTTCAGTTTGGCGAGGGTCCTGTGGTAGGAAAATATTCTGTAGACTACAGATACTTCTCACCGGTAGAAGAAAATGACACTACAAAGTATCCGCTTGTTGTATGGCTCCACGGTATGGGTGATGGCGGCGAAGACGGCAAACAGGTTTCGAAGAGTGAGATTGCTTACTGGGCAAGTGATGAGTTTCAGGCACGATTTGATCCTGCAGGCGGTGCATTTATTCTCGCGGCACGTTCACGCGAAGAAAACGGCAAGTTCTGGGACAATGACCTCGTAGAGCCACTCAGAGCCACAATTGACGATTTTATCGCAAAGAACAAAGATAATGTGGACACAACAAGAATTTACATCGGCGGCTATTCAATGGGCGGTAAGATGACTCTTAAGATGTCTGTAGCATATCCGGAAATGTTTGCTGCAGCATTCCCGATTTGTCCTGCGTGGTCTGTACCCGAGGAGTATGTAGGCTGTCTTGCAGATCTTCCTCTCTGGCTTACATCAAGCAGCCGTGATCCGCTTGTAAACTACTATATGGCTGTTCTTCCTACCTGGAACAGACTTATGGCTTCTTCAAATGTTGCTGAGGATTGCCGTTTCTCAACTCTTACAAAGGTTTGCTATGCGGACGATAAAAAGACCTCAAGTGCTCATCATGCATGGTTCTCAGTAAACTATGATATGTTCTCGGTTGAAAACGGAGATTATCCGAATATGTCAACAGTCAACGGTCTTGGCGAAGAAGTAACACTTACATATCCGAATGGTATGATTTCGTGGCTTTCACAGCATACGTCAGATTTTGACGGCACACCTATTGAGGGCATGGGCAACCTTGAAGGAGCAAAGAATACAGACAGTATGCTTTACTTTGACAGTATCTGTGATTTCTTTGATGCATTGTTCAATGCAATTAAGATGATTTTTTCTTTTTAATGGAGTGGTAATTTTATGTTTAACGGTCTTGTAAAATTCATAGTGTCAGTATTAACGGCGATAACGACATTCTTTACACCTGCATCCGTTGCACCTACAGCGCCTCTTGTAAATGTCAACCCGAACCCTGTAAAACAGGAAGTGATCGCTCAGGATCTTACGATTATGACATATAATCTCAAATGCAGCGGTGAAGGTGAATACTCACAGGAAAACCGTAAGGAAGGCATCTGCTCAAATATTAACAGATATTCTCCCGATTCATTTGGTGTTCAGGAGGCTGACAAAAACTGGGTATCACTCCTCAGCGAAGCAATGCCTGAGTATGATTACTTTGGTACATACCGTGATGATGGAGTTTCAGAGGGTGAGTCAAACAATATTTTCTTCAAAAAGGATAAGTACGAGCTTGTAGATGCAGGTGACTTCTGGCTTTCAGAGACACCCGATGAAGTGTCAAGAGGTTGGGATGCAGCTTGTAACAGAATTTGTACTTACGTTATCCTCAAGGATAAGTCAACAGGCTTTGTTTATGCTCACTTCAATACTCATCTTGACCACGTAGGTGAAGTTGCACAGGCGGAATCAATCGCATTGATTTCGTCAAAAATTGCTGAAATTGCCCCTGATATTCCTGTAGTTCTTACGGGTGACTTCAACTTCAAGCAGACGAAGGATTTGTATGAAAATGTACTTTCATGCGGATTCAGTGATACTAAATTCCTTGCAGATGACTATGATGTAGGTGCAACATATAACGGTTATAACCTTATCTCATTCAGTATCAATCCTATTGACTACGTTTTTGTAAACGCTTACATAAAGGACGTAAAGTCAAGCACTATTGATAAGTCAAAATATAACGGAATGTATCCGTCAGACCATTTCCCTGTAATCGTTGAAATGACAATGTTCAACGGCTGATAAAAATAAAGTAAGCTGTAAAAACGTATGTTTTTACAGCTTTTTTGAATTTATGTATCGTTTCGAGGAATACTTTTTATAGAAATATAAAAGGGTGATTATATGATTGAACAGGATACAATAAAGCTTTTAAGAGAATGCGATGCAGGTGTAAAAATGGGCATTGACTCTATTGAGGATGTGCTCGAAAAGGTCAGCTCAGATAGTTTTAAAAATTATCTTGAAACCTGCCGTGATGCTCATGAAAAGATTGATAAGGAAATACAGTCTCTTCTTGAGTGTTATGATGATGACGGCAAAGACCCGAATCCTATGGTAAAAGGAAT
This sequence comes from Acutalibacteraceae bacterium, assembly GCA_036309125.1. GTDB lineage: Bacteria > Bacillota > Clostridia > Oscillospirales > Acutalibacteraceae > CAG-488. The sequence goes on from JAXJUJ010000005.1 coordinate 17,306, forward strand.
GTCGTGGATCAAAACTAACGCAAAGATGCTGATGGATGACTCAGACAAAACGATTGCGGATCTTATGACGGACGGATGTAATATGGGAGTAAAGTCCTTGAGCAGATATCTTAATCAGTACAAGGCTGCAGACGAGCAGTCAAAGGATATTACAAAACGCCTTATAAGTCTTGAAGAACGGTTGGCAACAGATATCCGACCTTATCTCTGATGCAAAAGACCCACCACAGTGATGTGATGGGTCTTGATTTTTTTGTGTCAGAATCTTCCTCCGCCACCGCCGTGAGATCTGCCCGATGAACCGACTCTTACGCCACCGCCGCGTGAGGAATTGGTTTGGGTTTGTCTCGGAATACGGGTGACGTGCTGGTAAAGGAACATTTCACTTGAATTGGTGATATTCATACTGTCCGGTACCTGGTAGTCGTGGGCTGCAGGCTTTCTGCGGACACTTTTAAGCTGGCCACGGAAAACGGACATAATTAAAAGTGATATACCCATACCGATGAGTATTGATCCGGGAATCCACATAAGGCTGAGCTCACCACGGGGGAGATTGCTTCCTGTATAAGGTGAGCCTGATTCGGCCTGTAAGAGGAAATCGTCACAAAGGTCTGCGAAGTAATCAAATGCCCCGTAATAATCTTCGTTGCCAAGATCCGGGCTGATCTGATCTCCGATATATTGCCATCCTTCATCAGTGAAAACAGTACGGCCGTAACCACTTGTAGAAATAAACCACTCGCTGTCTTCCATAGTGATAAGAAGCAGTATACCATCCTTCTGATCTCCGAAACCGAAGTTATTATAGTCATAGGTATCGTCTGCAAACTCTTCGGCAGTCATCCCGGAGCCGTAAAGGTTTTCTATGGTTATAATTACTACATCGAAGCTGTGTGCTTCACTTACGGTGTTGAGCTTTTTGAGAAGCGTTTCTTCCTGTTCTGAGGTGAGTATATCTGCGCCGTCTACGAGTCTTGGTACTACTTCGTCACCGAGAGCAAAACCGGTTACAGTAAGTGAAAGACATAGGAAAACAACGGCGATAATACAAGATAATTTCTTTATCATAAAAGCGCCTCCCATCACGTTAAAAACAGCCAGGCGAGGGCGTAAACGAGGGCGCTGAGACCTGAACCCACACCGAGTACGCTTAACCAGAAAGCTTTTTTATCTACAGGAAGATCACCGATGAATTTTCCTGTCTGACCGTTCATTGCGAAGGTGAATTTCTCACCATTCCAGGTTGTGTTGAGAAGCCATACGGGGTAGAGCGCATATTTTGCAGTAGCGTTTTCGAGCTGAATAGAACTGTTTTCGGTTATTACGCTGTTATATCCCGTTACGGTCTGTGCGAAAAGTTGCTCTGTGCTTGTTCTTATTCTTTCGTTAGCTCTGTCTATGCTTTCCTCGGGACTGACGTCATATTTGTCGGCAAGGTAACCTGCAAGGTATGCGGTCTGAAAATCGACAGCGTCCTTGAAATCAAAAGGTTCAATCGATTCCATCAGATCATCAGCCATTTTAGAGGACCCGTCAACAGGGACGTGAGCGAAAGCGACGTTACCGCTACGCTTAACCCTGTAAGTGCTTGTTCTGGTGTAATTATATTTTGTGTCGCTCCACACCTGAACTCTTGTTGTTTTATAATTTATATTAGCGTTTGAAGTTGCATCAAAGAGCCAGAACGGCACATAAATACCCTTGATTTCATTGATACGATTTTCGTCTTTGAATGATTTCGGGATAAACTTTTTGCCCGATATGTGCTTTTTTAAGGCTTCTTTTGCAGCGTTTTTATCTACCTTGAAGGGGATTACAAGGTCAGGCTTCAGAGTGCCTGATACTTTGCCTGAAAATACAACAGGATTGCCACAGTAGGGGCAGGAGGTTGCAGCTGTTGTTTCGTCAGCTATGATTTCACCGCCACAGGACTGACATATATATCCTGAGAAAGAGTCGGCTTCACCGTCCTGCCAGTCGCTTCCGGCGGCTGTGTCCCAGGTCATATTATCAGGTGCTGTATTCATTTCGTCTTCGTACAACGCTTTTATGACATCAATTTCAAACTCACTGTCGCAGTAAGGACATTTCATCTTCTGAGCAGAGCTGTTGAATTCTATCGCACCGCCACAGGACGGACATTTATATTCTAAGGTAGTTGGCATTAAACTCACCTCGTTGAAGTGTTTTACTGAATATCATTTTCGTCGAATCTGTCACCACATTCGGGACAGAATTTCGGGGGATTGTGTGGATCCTCGGGCTTGAAGCCACACTTGTCACACTGATAAAGAGGTGCTCCTGCAGGCTTCGGTGAACCGCATTCCTGACAGAATTTACCCTTATTAACTGCACCACAGTTGCATGTCCAGCCTTCTACTTCTGCAGGCTTGGGTGATCCGCAATCGGGACAGAATTTACCTGTTGCTGTTGCTCCGCAAGCACATTTCCAACCGCCCTGTGCAGGTACAGGTGCTGCTGCATTTGCCATTGCCTGAGCCTGAGCGTTAATCAACTGCTGAGCCTGTTGCTGCTGCATACCTGCCTGATACATCTGCTGTGCATTAAAACCGCCGTTTGCACCCATTGCCATATTCATTCCCATAAAGCCCATCATGGCTCCGTTGGGATTGTTTGCTGCAGCTTCCATAGCAGTTGCCTGAGCGTCTGTCATTCGTCCTGCCATCATAAACGGATTTGATCCCATCGTTGCGGCATCTTCCATCTGATTGATTTTCTGCATATCCTCGGGTGTGAGGGTAATCGGATTGAGTGCGATTGACTCAACCGAGATACCTCTGCGTTGTGTCCACTCAACTGCAAGTGCCTGATTGAGGG
>JAXJUJ010000006.1:0-18832 GCA_036309125.1 Acutalibacteraceae bacterium
ATATAATATATATGTAAAAATTTGTATTTTCAACGAAAGGATTGAAATATTATGGCATTGACAACCAAAAAGTCAATTCTTGACTGGATTGACGAACAAGCAGAACTCGTTAAGCCTGACCAGATCGTATGGATCGACGGTTCACAGGAGCAGCTCGACGCTCTCAGAGCAGAGGCAGTTGCTACAGGCGAAATGATTAAGCTCAACGAAGAAAAGCTTCCCGGATGCTACCTTCACAGAACAAACCCGAACGACGTTGCACGTGTTGAGGACAGAACTTTCATCTGCTCAAAGACAAAGGAAAACGCTGGTCCTACAAATAACTGGTGTGATCCTGAAGAGATGTATGCAAAGCTTTATGACATCGCTCGTGATTCTTATAAGGGCAGAACAATGTATGTTGTTCCCTTCTCAATGGGTCCGATCGGCTCACCTCTTGCAAAAGTTGGTGTTGAAATCACAGACTCAATCTACGTTGTTCTTAACATGGACATTATGACTCGCGTAGGCAAGGAAGTTATGGACGTTCTTGGCGACAGCAATGACTGGGTACGTTGCTTCCACGCAAAATGCGACATCGATCCTGAAAAGAGATATATCTGCCACTTCCCCGAGGATAACGCTATCATTTCAGTTAACTCAGGTTACGGCGGAAACGTTCTTCTTGGTAAGAAGTGCTTCGCTCTTCGTATCGCATCATACCAGGGCTGGAAAGAAGGCTGGATGGCTGAGCATATGCTTATCCTTGGTCTTGAGAATCCTCAGGGCGAAGTTAAGTACATCGCAGCAGCATTCCCCTCAGCTTGCGGTAAGACAAACCTCGCTATGCTTATTCCTCCTGCATACCTCAAGGAAAAGGGCTACAAGGTTTGGACAATCGGTGATGACATCGCTTGGATGAGAATAGGTAAGGATGGCAGACTCTATGCTATCAACCCTGAAAACGGTTTCTTCGGCGTTGCACCGGGTACAAACGAGAAGTCAAACTTCAACGCTCTCGAGTCAACTAAGAAGAATACAATCTTCACAAACGTTCTTCACAACCTTGAAGATAATACAGTTTGGTGGGAAGGCCTCAATAAGGATCTCCCGACAAACGCTAATGACTGGATCGGCAATCCTTGGGATCCGTCAAAGTTCAATAAGGCTGACAAGTCAACTTACGGTGCAAACCCGAACTCAAGATTTACAGCTCCGGCAATCAACTGCCCCTGCATCTCTCCTGAGTTTGATAAGGGTGAAGGTGTGCCGATTTCAGCAATCGTATTCGGCGGCCGTCGTGCTAAGTGCGCTCCGCTTGTTTACCAGTCAAAGAGCTGGGAAAACGGTGTATTCATCGGTTCAGCTATGGCTTCTGAAACAACAGCTGCAGCTGCAGGTGCAGTAGGCGTTGTTCGTCGTGACCCGATGGCTATGCTTCCGTTCTGCGGATATCATATGGCTGACTACTTCCAGCATTGGCTCGATATGGGCAAGAAGCTCGGCGAGAATGCTCCGAAGATCTTCAACGTTAACTGGTTCCGTACAGATGACGAAGGCAACTTCGTATGGCCGGGATTCGGCGACAATATGCGTGTTCTTAACTGGATCCTTGACCGTTGCGAAGGCAAGGCAGATGCTACAGAAACAGCTATCGGTTATGTTCCGAAGCCGGAAGACATCGACCTTACAGACCTCGATATGGATATGGATACTCTTAAGGCTATCCTCACAGTTGACAAGGAAACATGGGAGAAGGAAGCAGCAGAAATCGAAGAGCACTACAAGAAGTTTGGTGACAAGCTTCCTGAAGAACTCAGAAATCAGCTTGCTAACCTCAAGGCTAACCTTGCAAAATAAGATAAATCAATCAACGGCTCGTGCAGAAATGCATGAGCCGTTTTTTTGTAACTGCTAAAAATTTATTCGTCTATTGTTATTTGTTTCGTTTTATGATAAAATCCGGGTAGAGGTGATTTTATGAATCCGTATATTATTATAGCGGTGATGGTGGTTATTGATCTGATTACGCTGCCGTTTATCATAAGAAAAATACTTAAAAAAGATGGAAAAAACAAGGGAATAAAAATCGCACTTCTCATCGCTGCTTTTGTTGTGGTTGAGCTGATTTTCTCTTTTGCATATTCCGGCTCTGCGAATGACGGTAAATTCTATGACCGTCTGGGTAATGAATACAAATCCTATGAAAGTGTAATTTACTACGATGCTATGGGGAAAGAGTACCTGCTGTGTGAAACGGCTAACCATAAAATGTATTTTATAAGCGGTCGCATTATGAACGCAGCTGAGGATTCTTTCATCAATAAGGACGGATATCTCGTTTATGACTCTAAAGGCAGATTCACTGATGCAGATTCAGACGGAATCTATACGGATGAAAATTCAAACGAATATTACAAGGCTGATGAAGTCAGATGGGATAAGGAAGGAAAGATTAAGCTTATTGAAAATCAGTCACCGATGCCGTAAAAGTATGAAAAAGATTGACATTTATTATCACAGGTGATAAAATTTTTGTAACAGAAAATCCGACACGTTTAATCGTATCGTTTTTCAAAATTAATGGAGGGTTTATACTATGTCAAAAACAAAGAAAATTGTCTTGGCAGTAGTCGCAGTTGTAATCGTTGCACTTCTTACTTTTGCAGCATTCAACGGCGGTCACCTTGCAACAGCAGCTTGTGTTGACTGTGGCGGTGAAGGCATCGTAGAAGAAGTTGCTTGCGAAAGCTGCGGCGGTGAAGGTCAGGTAACAGCATCATGGTGGGCTCTTGTTCCCCCGATTATTGCTATCGGACTCGCACTTATCACAAAGGAAGTTTACAGCTCATTGTTCGTCGGTATCGTTGCCGGTGCAATCCTTGGCTCAAACTTCAGCTTCACAGGCACAATGGACCTCGTTACAGGTACAGGTCTTATTGATTCGGTTTCAGGAACAGCAGGTATCTTTATTTTCCTTGTTGTTCTCGGCGTTATCGTTGCTCTTATCAACAAATCAGGCGGTTCAGCTGCTTTTGGTGACTGGGCAGAAAAGCACATCAAGTCAAGAGTAGGCGCAATGCTCGCTACATTCGTTCTTGGCGTTCTTATCTTCATTGATGACTACTTCAACTGTCTTACAGTCGGCTCAGTTATGCGTCCCGTTACAGACAGCAAGAAGGTTTCACGTGCGAAGCTTTCTTATCTCATCGACGCAACAGCAGCACCTATCTGTATGATCGCTCCCATCTCTTCATGGGCAGCAGCAGTTGCTTCTTATGCTCCTGAGGGACAGGGTCTTTCACTTTTCATCAGAGCAATTCCCTACAACTTCTATTCACTTCTCACTCTCGTTTTCATCGTTGTAATCAGCCTTATGAAGTTTGATTACGGCCCGATGAGAATCCACGAAGTTAACGCTAAGCTTAAGGGTGACCTTTACACTTCAGGTGATAAGGCAGAGGTTGCTGACGAAGGTCATTCAGCAAAGGGTAAGGTTATTGACCTTGTTCTTCCTATTCTCGTTCTTATTGTAGCTTGTGTATTTGCTCTCGTTTACAATGGCGGTATCCTTGACGGTTCAAACTTTATCGATGCATTCTCAAATACAGATGCTACAGTCGGTCTTCCGTGGGGCAGCCTTATCGCTCTTGTTTTCGCAATTGCTTACTTCTGCGTCCGTAAGGTTGTTACATTCAAGGAAGCTATGCAGGCTATTCCTAAGGGCTTCATCGCAATGGTTCCCGCTATCCTTATTCTTACATTCGCTACAGCTCTTAAGAATATGACAGGCGTTCTCGGTGCAAAGCCGTTCGTTAACGAAGTTATGGCAAACGTACCTGACGGATTCGAACCGTTTATTCCTGCGATCGTATTCATTGTTGCTTGCTTCATTTCTTTCTCAACAGGTACATCATGGGGTACATTCGGTATTCTTATTCCGATCGTTCTTACAATCTTCAACACAGGCGACCCGCTTCAGCTTGTTGCTATGTCAGCTTGTCTTGCAGGTTCAGTCTGCGGCGACCACTGCTCACCGATTTCTGATACAACAATCATGTCATCAGCAGGCGGTCAGTGTAACCACCTTAACCACGTTTCAACACAGCTTCCGTATGCAATCTCAGTTGCAGGTATATCATTTGTGATGTACATCCTTGCAGGTTTTGTTCAGAGCGCTGCAATCGTTCTTCCTGTAGGTGTTGCTGTAACAGTTGTATTCCTCTTCCTTATGAAGATGATTATGGTTAAAAAGTACGGTAAAGAAAACGTATAATTTCTGAAAATTTTAAGACCTCGGTTTATCCGGGGTCTTATTTTTTGTTAAAAAACTGTAAAATGAATGAGATAATCGAAAAAAATCCACTTTTACTCTTGTAAAAATCTTTCAAATGGTTTAAAATACATTTGTTATGCTGCACTTTGTGGCGAAAACATATGTAAAGGATGAAAATTATGGCTATTGAAAAGTCAAAGGCTGAGCAGTACCGTGATGAACGTAAGGCACGTATTGCTGAGGCTGCTAAGAAAAATGCAAAAGATATGCAGAAGAAGAATGCAACCAAGAAGGTTGTTAAGAAAATCGTTTCTGTTGTTATCGTTCTTGCTATCGTTCTGGGTGTTGTAGCTGCGACTATGAACTACTACGGCGCATGGGACAGAACTCTTACTGCAGGTCACATAGGTGAACACAAGTTTTCTATTGCTGAGTATGAGTATAACTACTGGGTAACATACAGTGAGCTTGTAAATGAAGCTTCAAGCAACTATTCTACAGGCAGCTACTACGGTTTCGATGCTACACTTTCTCCTGAAGAGCAGACAACTACTGCTGAGGATAAGGAAGGCAATCCGATTTCATGGGTAGAGTTTATCCGTTTACAGGCACTTGACCGTATCAAGCAGACTAATCTTTATTATGAAGAAGCTAAGAAGCTTGAGCTTGATACTCTCACAGCAGCTGATGAAAAGCAGATTGATGATATCGTTGAAAGCTTGCGTGAACAGGCAAAGGGTGCTTCATCAGCTTCAACAGCTAACGGTCAGCAGGGACCGAAGTACTCACTCAATGCTTATCTTCGTATGAACTTCGGTGAGTATATGAACGAAAGCTTCCTTCGCAAGATTATGGAGAAGGAAATCATTGCTCAGAAGTTTGTTGATCACAGATTGGAGCAGGTAGCTGATGGTTATGATCAGGCTGTGGTTGACAAGAAGTACGCTGAGGACAAGTCAGCTTACGATGTGGTAGATTTCCGTATCTATGAGTTTACAAAGGGTACTCTTACAGCTGAAAGCGGAGAGTCAAACGATGCACTCAAGAAGCGTCAGGAAGAAGCTGATGCTAAGACAAAGAAGGATGCTGACGATTTCCTTGCTGCTATTACAGATGAAGCTTCATTCATCGCAAAGGCAAAGGAACTCAACAAGGATACAAAGGACTACGACGTAGATGCTTCGACAAAGCTGACGAACAGACTCAAGTCTGAAATCGCAAATATTTCGAAAGATTTCGCTGATTGGGCTTTCAAGGCTGACACAAAGGTTGATTCAAAGAAGATGTTCACATCTTCAGACGGTAAGGCATACTATGTAATACTCATTACAGCTACACCGCATCAGGTTGAGACAATCAGTGTTCGTCACATTCTCTTTACGAATTCAGATGCGACTACAGGTGCAAAGCTTTCTGATGAAGAAATCGCACAGAAGAAGAAGGACGCTGAGGCAGTTCTTGCTGAGTGGAAGAACGGTGATAAGACAGAGGACAGCTTTGCAGCTCTTGCAGCAGAGCATACAGAAGACACAGATTCTGCACAGAATGGCGGTCTCTATGAAAACGTACGTCCCGGTCAGATGGTTCCTGAGTTCAACGACTGGTGCTTCGATAAGAACCGTAAGGCCGGCGATGTTGAAATCGTTGAAACAGACTACGGCTATCACGTAATGTACTTCGTAAGCAACGATGGTAAGTATTATGACTCAACAATCAGAGTAACTCTTGCAAATCAGGACGTTACTGCAGAGCTTGAAGACCTCACAGAATCAGACACTTACAAGATCGAATACGGTCCGCGCAGTGTTAAGTTTGCTGAAAATAAGATGAACAAGCAGATTACAACTCTTCTTGCACAGCAGGCTAATCAGTCATCATATGGCTATTAATTAAAATTAAAGACCGAGGCGTAAGCCTCGGTCTTATTTTTTATGCCTCTTTGAAATGTACCATAAAGTTTGTGCCGCCGTCGAAGTCGCCGCCGACTGAAAGGTTGACACCTGCATTCATAAGCAACGCACCTGAGTAAATTTCTCCGTTAGCTTCGTTGACATACATTTTGTTTTCATCCAGTCCTTTGAGACGGATATTGAGGAATGTATGAGGAGTACGGTTTTTGATGATTACTGTAAGAAGTGCCTCACTCTTGTCTTTTGCAACAAATGACCAAGCACACTTGAATTCATCCTCAGTAGGAGCGATGATTCGATAAAGGTCACCGTTATGAGTAAGATCGTAGTATTTATGGTAAAGAGCTGATGTTTTCTTGACTACTTCTTTGTCATCGTCACTCAGGTGTTTCGGGTCAAGCTCGTAGCCGAATGTACCCCAGAGAGCGACTGCAGCCTTTGTTTCGAGTCCTGCACGATCAGAAGCAGAAACGTGAGCGCCCATACTTGATGCAGGATAACACATAGATGTACCAAACTGAATTCGAAGTCTTTCAATCGGGTCAGTGTTGTCGGATGCCCATGTCTGCGGCATATAGTAGAGCATACCGGGGTCGTAACGTCCGCCACCGCCTGAACAGCTTTCGAAAAGAATGTCAGGGAATGCTGATGTGATTCTGTCCATAAGCTCGTATGTGCCGAGGATGAATCTGTGGAAAAATTCCTTCTGATGTTTTTTGTCAAGCGCCATTGAAGCAGGTTCTGAGATAGGACGGTTATAGTCCCACTTGAGATATGCGATATTGTTTTTTGAAAGAACATCGTACATCTGATTGAAAATATTGTCACGTACGTCCTGTCGGGTCATATCGATAACATACTGCTGTCTTGCAGGGGAGATGTCTCTGCCTTCAACGTGTACACACCAATCAGGATGAGCTCTGTAAATATCTGAATCAGGAGAAATCATTTCGGGTTCGTACCAGATACCGAATTCCATTCCCTCTGCATTTACTCTTTCAATGAGCTTTGAAAGGGGACCGTTTAGTTTATCCTCGTTGACGTACCAGTCACCGAGTGATGAGTCATCGCAGTTTCGTACACCGAACCAGCCGTCGTCCATAACAAGAAGCTCACAACCAAGCTCTTTTGCCTGCTTTGCATAGCGAACGAGTGTTTCGTCGTCAAAGTCAAATCTTGAACCCTCCCAGCTATTGATGAGGAGAGGACGCTTTTTATTTTTCCATGTTCCGCGGATGAGATTGTTGTTATAGAAATCGTGGAATGTGCGGCTCATTCCGCCAAGACCGTTTGGTGAGTAAGCCATTACAGCCTCGGGTGACTGGAATTCTTCGCCCGGTTCAAGATACCAGTTGAAGTCAATGGGATTGATACCCATAACAAGACGTGTGCACTCAAGGTAGTCTGTTTCGATGTCAATGGCGAAGTTTCCGCTATAAACAAGGTTGAAGCCGAATGCATCACCATAATCTTCACCGCCCTTATCGTCAACGAGTGCGACAAACGGGTTGTGATTATGGCTTGATGAGCCTCTCTTACTTGCTACAGACTGAATTCCGTGGACAAGGTGATGCGTTGTAGCTGTTCTTTCTCTTGCCCATGTACCGTAGAGATTGACCATATTGTAGCTCATTGACGGGAAGTTAACACAGCAACTTGCGATTTTTTCAATGTCAAAAGCTTCTTTTCCTGTGTTTTCTATCTTGACACTTTGTGTAATTATGCTATGATTTTTAAAGGCGGTGTAACAAAGAGTAACTTTTGCACCTGTAAACTTATCGAGAGCGATGATTTCGAGGGTGTCTGCTTCGTCATCTGAGTTACAGTATGTAGCCGGAAGTCCTTTGAGTTTGGGTTTACCGCTGTAAATCTTATGGTCAACGTAACGGATATCAGTAGTAGCTCTGCCTTCGCTGTCTCTTATCGAAAGAGCTGAAAGACGGAAGTCACCGCTACCGTTGCACGAATAAGCCATCGGCTGAATGTCGAGTGAAAAGTATCCGTTGTCAGAAGTTGAAGCTGTCAGCGGAGAGATTGAAGCGAAACCGCCTCTGAACGATGTGGAGATAAGATTTGTATCAGGGATTTTCTTACCGTAATAAAGCTGTACAAGAAAATCACCTTCGAAAATACCTACAGCATAGGTTGAATCAAGTGAATCGATTTTAAAGATTTTACGTTCTTTGTCGAATGAAATCGGCATATTATCATCCTTTCGCCAAATGTATTTCAGGAAGAGTCCTGACCTCAGAGAGATTTTAACATATAATTACAATTGCAGTCAACGAAAGAATAATAATTTAAAAGGAATTTTGAATTATGGAGAAGAAAAATATTCACAAGGATCACAGAAAACGCATCCGTGCAAGATACTTCAAAGAGGGTATAAAATCTATGGCGGATCATAATATAGTTGAGTTTTTGCTGTTTTTCGGTATTCCTTATAAAGATACAAACGATATCGCTCACGAACTCATAGACAAATTCGGAGATCTCAACGGAATCCTTGAAGCTCCCGTGGAGGAGCTTATGAAGGTTGACGGAATAGGTGAGAATGCAGCAGCGCTCATAAGCCTTATCCATGATATTGCGGTGATTTACAACGATGTAAAGCTGTATGGTATTGCAGCCACATCAGAAGATATGTCTTTTTCTGAATTCCTTTCGGTGAAGTATGCGGGTGAGAACAGAGAGCTGGTATATCTTCTGTATCTTGACTCAAGAGGAAAGCTTCAGCATTGTATAAAGTTATGTGAAGGTTCACCTGACAGTGCCGTGATGGATACCCGAATGGTGGTAGAAGCAGTGATACGGTTTGACTCGAAAAATGTGATACTTGCTCACAACCATCCTAACGGTTTTGCAGTGCCTTCAACAGCTGATGTAGAAGCTACAAAAAATCTGGTTCCTGTACTAAGATCTATAGGTGTGAACCTTGCAGATCATATAATAGTCGCGCAGGATGACACATTTTCAATGGCATCGAGCCGTAAGTACAGCGAACTATTCCGCTGATGTGTTTTCAGTGTCAGTGACTTCCTCAATGTCGATGCTGACACTCTGACCTATGTTTTCATAACAGAAATAGTTACCGTTTATTGTGACTGATCCGTCGTTTTTTGTGACGGTAACGTCCTGCTCGATTATCTGAGCGTGCTGTGTTTCAAAGTAGCTTTTAAGTGCAAATTCAGTTATAGCCATGAGTTTAGTTTGTTCTTCACTCATGGTTTTTTCTTTTTCTTCGTAAGTAGTATACAGACGATAGTTGATGCCGAATGGCAGCTTTTTGCCGTTTATCACAAGCCGTGACTGATGCTCGTAACAGTCAGAATTTTTGTCTGATGCAGGTAGCAGCTCAAGTCCCAAAAAGTAAATTGACCATACTTTTTTTGTCGTGGGGATATAGGTAGTGATTTTATTATCAGTAGTGGTGCTGACGGTGATATCAGTCCTTGCGACAGCATAGCCGTGAGCGTCTGTGAAAAGGTTAGTCTGCAGACGACTTTCTGAAATTCCGCTTATCAGCAATTCACCCTTGAGCACAGGCTGACCTGTCTTAACTGCGGCAGAGCCACGGTAAACTTCAAGTATTGCTATCTGTCCGTCTTTTTTTGCTATGATATTTGAAGTGCCTGTATGAGTCTCAATTTCAGGTGTTTTTTTGAGCTCACGTACATTGATATAGGCAGTACAACCCTTGATATTCACTGCTGCCCAGGATGCATTCCCGAGCTTTAGCATAGCACTGCTTTCAATTTGAGGTAGTCTGAGATTTTTTATTCTGCTTCCTATTGTAAGACCTGATTCTTCAAAGGCCTCGATTACTTCTGCATCTGTAATGTTTTCATTTCCTGTTACTTCTATAACCCATATGTTGCCCGATAAAAAGATGAGAATGGAAAGCATTATAATAAATCCGAAAATAAGTCCGGGTCGCCTTGTGTACCTGTTAATAAAAAAAGGCAGACCTGTTTTCCTGTAAAGTCTGACCCTCATAGAAGATTCTTTTGCAGGTTTGTGTATTTTTTTATAACCTCTTGCGGTTGTTTTTGCCGTGAGGGTGTTTTCTTTTTTTGTGATATCCCATAGCGGTATATCGGCTGCGGTGCAGGAATTGATAAATCGTTCGGGAAATCCGTTTTCTGCGGTGAAGGTTACGTATCCAAGTGCATAGTTGATTATATTTTCAGAAATCATCAGCAAAACTCCACATTGACGATGAAGCCTTCTACCATAGCCTGCTCCATTGAAAGAGATTTGATTGTAAGGGAATTACCCTGAAAACACACGGACTTTTTTCCCATACTGAGTTTTACAACTGTGTCATCATACTCCAGAATACCCGTACATCCTTCTACCAGAGCACAGCAGTTAGATACTATTTCTATGTAGCCGCAATTTCTGCAAACGTCCTCGTCAAGCTCCAGCATATCGCATATTCTGTGTGCGAGAGGTGTGCGGTTCTGTTGATAATCTGAAAAAGACATAAGTACCTCCTATCATATCGCAGCGAAATCTTCTCATATATATCTACGGGTGATCGGAATGAATAATTACAAAGTCAGAGCTTTTTTATCGATATTTGCTGTGGGAAGTTTTATTACGCTGTTTTTCCTTGATCCTCAGAGGGTGATAAGCGGAGTGAGTGAAGGGCTGCGAATATGCGCAACGGCAGTAATACCGTCGCTTTTCCCGTTTATAGTTATGGCAGATTTTCTTGTGCGTTCTGAGCTTTGTACATTTGTAGGAAACTTCCTGTCTCCTGTTACAAGATTTCTTTTCAGGCTACCCGGCAGTGCAGGCTGTGCAGTGCTGATGAGTATGATAGGAGGATATCCGGTCGGGGCAAAGATGACGGCAAATTTGCTTGAAAAAGGTGATATCAGCGTAAATCAGAGCAGGCGGATGATGCTGTTTTGCATAAATGCAGGACCTGCGTTTGTGGTGGGTACGGTAGGGGAGATTATATTTTCAAGCAGAAGAGCAGGAGTGATTCTGTACATAGCAATGATAGTTTCTTCTTTGCTTATGGGATTTGTTTTACGCTTTTTCGACAAAAGCAGTGTGGAGTTAAAAAGAAAAAACACCACCTTCTGCGGTGGTGTTATATCTGAAAGTGTAGCAGAGTCGCTGAATACTACACTCAGACTTTGCGCCTGGATACTGGTGTTTTCGTTTTTAAATCCGATGATAGAATACCTCTTGGCAGGCAGAGTGGATGTTACCTGGATTAAAATGCTTACGGAAGTCACCGGAGGGTGCATAAGTGCGGCAGAGGAGCTTCCTGTAAGCGTACAGGCGATAGTAATGGGATGGGCAGGTTTGTCCGTTCATTGTCAGATTATGACTTGTATCAGGCAGACAGGTCTCAGGTACGGCTATTTTGCAGTTTCGCGACTGATACACGGGATTCTCGCAACGATAGTAGCTCAGCTTCTTTTCAGATTATTTCCGTGTGAAACGGATGTTTTTTCTACTGCGACCGGGGTGATGCCTGAGCTTTATTCTGTTTCAATACCTGCATCTGTATCGATGCTTTTACTCGCAATGATATTTATTACAGATTTGTCTTTCAGACAGACAAAAAAATATAACGACGAGGCGTGAGCTTCGTCGTTATCTGTTGATTTCGGGATTAGATGTTCTTTCAAGGAGATAGTCTATCGACACATTGAAATAGTCGGCAAGCGCAATAAGCTCGGCATATCCGGCTTCACGCTCTCCTGTTTCATATCTGCTGATAGTATTCTGATTCATATTCAGTTCCATTGCTAATTTTAACTGCGATATATTGCGACTTTTGCGGAGTTCTTTCAACTTCATAAAAATCAACCTCTTGATATAATTATATCGAATTTGATATATTATTAACATCCCGATACGGTATAATAATGCACTAAAATTTATCGTTTTTTTATGTATTGTGCCTAAATAAATAATAAAAATACAAAAAAGTGAATATTATTGCATCCGAAATATCGAAAAAAGGGAAAGGAAAGTTTATTATGCGGACTATTGAAAGAAAAGGTATATTGTGATATAATAATCCCGTTAAAAGCTTTCAAAGGATGGTTGAAATGAGAAAACGCGTTTTAAATCTGCAGGAAAAAGAGGCTTGCCGCATATGTGCTCACGGAATACTTTCGCCCGACGGTGAGACTGTGCTTTGCGTTAAGACGGGCATCAGACAGCTTGATTCAAGCTGTCGCAGTTTTAAGTATGACCCTTTGAAGAGAGTGCCTGAACGTGCACCCACAGCAGGCGGATTTACAAAAGAAGATTTTGAACTTTAATTTTTTCAGGGACGGTGATGATCGTCCCTTTTCTTTATAGGAGGACGCTTATGATTATAATTGCTCCTGATTCATTCAAAGGAACGATGTCTGCCATTGAAGTGTGTGAAACTGTTAAGGGTGAATTTCTGAAAATAGCACC
The DNA here is from genome assembly GCA_036309125.1 of Acutalibacteraceae bacterium. GTDB lineage: Bacteria > Bacillota > Clostridia > Oscillospirales > Acutalibacteraceae > CAG-488. The sequence continues at coordinate 12,601 of JAXJUJ010000006.1, forward strand.
TGATGCCGATATCAGATGTCTGCCTATTGCTGACGGAGGCGAGGGCACTGTGGATGCTTTGCTTTTTAATGGCGGAGAAAAGGTCAGCGTAACAGTGAAGGATCCGTATTTCAATGACATCGAATCGTTTTACGGCATCTTGCCTGACGGCACTGCTGTAATTGAAATGGCAGCTGCAAGCGGTCTGCCGCTTGTGGGAGAAAATAAAAATCCTTTGCTGACAACAACGTATGGTACGGGTCAGCTTATTGCAGCTGCTCTTGACAGGGGCTGCAAGGATATTCTGATAGGAATCGGCGGCAGTGCAACCAATGACGGAGGTATAGGTTGTGCGGCGGCATTAGGTGCAAGTTTTTCAGACTCGGACGGAAATGAAGTCAGTTTGAACGGTGCAGGTCTTGTAAATATAAGAAAAATTGACCTCAGTGGCTTAGATAAGAGACTTTTGTCTGTAAAGATAAAAGTTTTGTGCGATGTCACAAGTCCGCTTTATGGCGTCGAAGGAGCAGCATATGTCTTTGCTCCGCAGAAGGGCGCAGATGAGGAAACAGTAAAAATACTTGATGACGGACTCAGGAACCTTGCAGAGGTTACGAAAGAAAGCACAGGTACGGATAATGCCTCGTTGAATGGTGCGGGAGCAGCCGGAGGACTCGGTTTTGCACTCGTCAGCTTTCTGGGTGGTGAGCTTGTAAAGGGAGCGCCTGCCGTACTGAAGGTTATGGGTTTTGATGCACTTGTAAAAGATGCTGACCTGGTTATCACAGGGGAAGGCAGCTTTGACGAACAGTCACTTCTTGGAAAAGCACCGTCCTGTGTAGCGGAATTGTCGGGTGACAAGGAAGTGATAGTCGTTGCGGGTAGGTGCGGGATTGATTTGCCTGAAGATTCTGTAATTAAAAAGGTTTACGTGGTTGATAAAGAGGGTAAACCCTTTGATGAAATCAAGAAAAACTGCTTTGAAGACCTCGCGAAAACAGCAGAAATAATGGCGAAGGATTATCTTCAAAAATAAATTTTAAACACTTTCAACATAGTTTTCCACACACTCGGAGCATATACTGAGATAAATCGCATTTCAAAACACAAGATGTTGGTGTGAAAATAATTTTCCACAGCTCTTTCCACAAAACCGTGTGGAAAATCTTTCCTGAAAATATTTTAAAAAGTGCTTGACAATATGCACTCTATACTGTATAATGACTGCCTGTAAAGAAAAAAACTTTACAGGCAGTTTTTGAAAGGAGTTTTTGTTGTGAGTAAAAATCTTGATATAACTCTCTTGCTTGATTTTTACGGCGATATGCTTACGGACAAGCAGCGCAGTTTTATCAGCTATTACTACAATGATGACCTTTCACTTTCAGAGATTGCTGCAGACGAGGGTATCACACGTCAGGGTGTACGTGATGCTATCAAGAGAGCTGAGACTCAGCTTATTGCGATGGAAGAACGTCTCGGACTTGTTGCCCGTTTTGAAAATATGAAAATCGGTTTGAGTGAGATCATCGAATACGCAGAGGAAATCGCTATATATAACCGAAGAAATTCACTCTCTATGGAAGTGAACGACAGCACAGCGAAGATAAAGGCTATCGCTCAGACACTTCTTACGGAGAATTACTCTTAAAAAGGTGGTACCGATATGGCATTTGAGGGCCTTTCAGACAGACTCGAAGCCGCGTTTCAAAGGCTTAAGAGTAAAGGTGCCTTGACGGAAGCTGATGTCAGAAGCGCGATGCGTGAAGTACGTCTTGCGTTGCTTGAAGCTGACGTTAACTACAAGGTTGCCAAGGACTTTACCGAAAAAGTAAGTCAGAGAGCCGTCGGTGAGCAGGTTATGGAAAGTCTTACACCTGCACAGATGGTTATTAAAATAGTTAATGAAGAGCTTACTGAGCTTATGGGTGGTACTAAATCCCGCCTTGCAATCGCAAATCATCCGCCGACAGTCGTTATGATGTGCGGTCTTCAGGGTTCAGGTAAGACTACTCACAGTGCAAAGATTGCATTGAGACTCAAAAACGAGGGACACCGTCCTTTGCTTGTAGCCTGTGACATTTATCGTCCGGCTGCTATCAAGCAGTTACAGGTAGTCGGCGAAAGCATCGGCGTTCCTGTTTTCGAAATGGGACAGATTAACCCCGTTGAAATCGCCCGTGAGGCTATCAAACTTGCAAAAGATCAGGGTTATGACTACGTATTCCTTGATACTGCCGGTCGACTTCACATTGATGAGGAGCTTATGACTGAGCTCAAAAATGTCAAGGCTGAAGTAAAGCCGCACGAAATCCTCCTTGTTGTTGACTCAATGACAGGTCAGGATGCAGTTAATGTTGCAACAAGCTTCAATGATGCTTTAGGTATCGACGGTATCGTACTCACAAAGCTCGACGGTGATACACGAGGCGGTGCTGCTCTTTCTACAAGAGCTGTTACAGGTAAGCCTATTAAGTTTGTCGGTATCGGTGAAAAGCTTACGGATCTAGATATTTTCCACCCCGACCGAATGGCTTCGAGAATCCTCGGCATGGGTGATATGCTCTCTCTTATCGAAAAGGCTGAACAGGCTCTTGACGAGAAGAAGGCACTCGAGCTTGAAAAGAAGCTTCGTCAGAATAAGTTTGATCTCAATGACCTTATGGAGCAGCTCGATCAGGTCAGAAAAATGGGTTCAATCAAAGACACGCTTTCTATGATTCCGGGTATGGAAAAGAAAATCAAGGATGTGGACATTGACGAAAGACAGTTTGACCGACTCAAGGCAGTCATTCAGTCTATGACACCTCAGGAGAGAGAAAAGCCTGAGATCATCAATCCGTCAAGAAAACGTCGTATCGCACAGGGTTGCGGTCAGGATGTAGAGGCTGTAAACAGACTTCTCTCTCAGCACAAGCAGATGCAGAAGATGTTCAAACAGCTCAATCCTAAGGGCAAAAAGCGCAGAAGAGGCCGTCCGGATCTCTCACAGCTTAAAGGCTTTAATATTTAATTAACAGCTTTCAACACGCACAATTCACTTTGCGTGATTGATATATAAACAATTTATATTTTATTTTTTGGAGGAATTTATCATGGTTAAAATCAGACTTCGTCGTATGGGTGCAAAGAGAGCTCCTTTCTATCGTGTAGTAGTAGCAGATTCAAAGTATCCCCGTGACGGCAGATTCATTGACGAGATCGGTACTTACAATCCGATGACAGAGCCCGCAGAGATCAACATCGATGCTGAAAAGGCTGCAAAGTGGATTGCAAACGGCGCACAGCCCACAGATACAGTTAAGGATCTCTTTAAGAAGAACGGCATCATCAAGTAATTACTCGAAAAAAATTACTCAGAGGAGTTAGTTTAAAGATGAAAGAGTTATTGACAAAGATCGCTCAGGGACTTGTTAATGATCCCGAGGCAGTTTCAGTTGTTGTTGACGAGCCCGATGAGGACGGCGTAATCGTATACCATCTTCACGTTGCTCCCGACGATATGGGACGTGTTATCGGTAAGCAGGGCAGAATTGCAAAGGCTATCAGAATAGTTATGCGTTCAGCTGCTAACCGCAGTGAGCAGAAAATCTCTGTTGAAATCGACTAAGCTAAAAGATAAAGGGCTGCTTTGGCGGCCCTTTTTGAAATTCAGGTGATTTTATGATTAAAGAATTTCTTGAAGTGGGACAGATCGTCGGCACTCACGGTGTACGCGGTGAAATGCGTCTTAATCCGTGGGCAGACGGACCCGAATTTGTGAAACAATTCAAAACTTTCTACTATGATAATAGTGGGGAGAAAAGCATAAAGGTTATTTCTGTAAGACCTCACGGCAATGTTGCTATAGTAAAGCTTGACGGCATCGATACTGTCGAAAAAGCTTCAGCGATGAGAAATAAGGTCCTTTTCATAAGACGTGATGACGCTAAAATAAAGAAAGGCTCATACTTTATTTCCGAACTCATAGGCTGTGATGTCTATGATGCTGATACCGCTGATATTTGTTACGGTGTACTTTCTGACGTCAGTGAAACAGGCGCAAACGATGTCTGGCACATCACAAAGGACGGCAAGGAGTACCTCATTCCTGCTATTACCAGTGTGGTTGTCAGTGTAGATGTTGCTGAAAACAGAGTTGAAATCAAGCCTTTGAGAGGAATTTTTGACGATGAGAATTGACATAATGACGCTTTTTCCCGAGATGTGTGAGCGTGTACTCAGTGAGAGTATAATCGGTCGCTCACGTGAAGGCGGACTTGTTGAAATAAACTGCGTAAATATCAGAGATTATTCAAAAGACAAGCACCGTCGGGTTGATGATGCAACCTACGGCGGAGGTCTTGGTATGCTTATGCAGGTTGATCCGATTTACGATTGCTTCTGTGATCTGGAAGTGAAAATCGGCAAAAGACCTCACCTTATTTATATGTCGCCTCAGGGTAAGACTCTTACTCAGGAAAGAGTAAAAGAGCTTTCTCAGATGGATAATATCGCGATTCTCTGCGGTCATTATGAGGGTGTTGACGAAAGGGTAATTGAAGAAATCGTTGACGAGGAAATATCAATCGGTGACTATGTCCTTACGGGCGGTGAGCTGCCTGCACTCGTACTCGCTGACAGTATTTCAAGAATGCTCCCGGGTGTGCTTGCTGAGGATGCAGCATTTGAGGAGGAAAGCCATTACAACTCTCTTCTTGAATATCCGCAGTATACAAGACCTTACGAATGGCACGGCAAAAAGGTGCCGGATGTCCTTTTGTCAGGTCATCATGCCAATATTAACAAATGGCGCAGAGAACAGTCACTTACCCGCACATATCTCAGGCGTCCTGAGCTGCTTGAAACAGCAGATTTAGACAAAAAAGACAAGCAATTTTTGGAAAACCTTAAAAACAGCGAAGAAAAATAGTCATAGTGCAAAAAAACATTGAATATTCCATAGTTATTATGCACAAACAAAAGGTTTTAAAAAACTTCACATTTGGACTACAATACGAATTATTTTTAAAGTGAAGTTTATTTGTTGACGATAAAAAGTTTTGTGATATAATAATTAACAAGTGATAAGCTGGTATTTAAGTATTGCTTTGAATTTATTTGGATTGGGAGATATAAGTTATGTTTGAGAAAGAAGTTACAGTTCAGAATCAGGTTGGCTTGAGTGCACGTCCTGCAACATTCTTCATTCAGAAGGCTAATTGTTTTAAATCATCTATCTGGATCGAGAAGGAAGAGCGTCGTGCTAATGCAAAGAGTTTGCTTGGTGTACTTTCATTGGGTATTGACGGCGGCACAACAGTTAAGATTATCGCAGCAGGTCCCGATGAGGAGCAGGCTGTTGAAGAACTCGTTAAGCTTGTAAATTCAGGTTTTGCTGTATAATTGATTATATTTGAATTTGAGAAGGTTGCCTGAATTACGGCAACCTTTTTTGTTTTAATAAAAATCAGGAGGTGAGTGTTTATGCAGATTCAGGAGTTAAGAAAAAAAGCTATGGCTTTGCCGAAGACGCCCGGTGTTTATCTGATGAAAAATGAAAAAGGGAATATAATATATGTAGGTAAGGCGAAGGCACTTAAAAACCGTGTCAGTCAGTATTTCGGTTCGCAGAACACTCATTCTGTAAAGGTCCGCAGAATGGTAGAAAACGTTTTTGATTTTGACTACATTCTTACGGACAGTGAGTTTGAGGCGCTTGTGCTTGAGTGCTCTCTTATTAAACAGTATTCTCCTAAATATAATATTCTTCTGAAAGATGACAAAGGATATTCATATATAAAGGTCACAAAAGGCGATTGGCCTAAAATTACAGCGGTTTTGCAGAAAGGGAAGGATGATGCACGCTACATCGGTCCTTATACAAGCTCTTTCAGTGTCAATTCTTCTGTCGATGAGGCTTTGAAAATTTTTATGCTTCCGCGTTGTAACAAAAGCTTCCCGCGTGAAATAGGAAAAGGAAGACCGTGTCTTAATTATTATATAAAACAGTGCTCGGCACCGTGTGCAGGTAAAATCAGCCGTGAGGAATACAATGAAGCTGTTGAATCTGCTGTGAAATTCCTTCAGGGAGACAGCACGAAAATTGTAGCTGAGCTCAGAGCTGAAATGGAAGAGGCTTCAGAAAATCTTGAGTTTGAAAAGGCTGCAAAGCTGCGTGACAGAATCAATGCGATCAAAAAGATAAATGAAAAGCAGAAGGTCGCAGGTTCAGATGTTAAGGAGCAGGATGTTTTTGCGATAGCTCAGGCAG
>JAXJUJ010000007.1:0-16243 GCA_036309125.1 Acutalibacteraceae bacterium
ACATGGAGAAAGATACGAGGAAATGGCAGGTTACCTCTGCGAAAGGGGTTACGCATTTATTATCAATGATCACGTCGGTCACGGTAAATCAGTTAATTCGGATGCAGATCTCGGCTATTTCAATGGTGACAAAAACAAAGCAGGTACAGGCTTCGTTGAGGATGCGCACAAGCCACACTCATTGCTAAGGATGAATTTAAAAAGCCTGTAATTCTTATGGGTCACAGTATGGGTTCGTTTGTTGCTCGTCATTACGTTACAAAATATACATCTGATATCAAAGGAGCAATTTTTTGCGGTACTGCAGGTCCCAATCCGGCTGCAGGCGCAGGTATTATGATGGCTTCTCTTGTTGAAAAAATAAAGGGCGCAAAACATAAGAGCGAATTTATCAACGGTCTTGCTTTTGGCGCATATAACAAACGCTGCGAAAAGAGAACTGCTTTTGATTGGCTTTCAGTTAATAAAGAAAACATCGACAAATATATTGCTGACGATTATTGTGGCTTCCTGTTTACTGTTTCAGGCTACAAAAACCTTTTTGAGGTTCTTCAGTTTGTAAGTGATGCAAAAGCATTCAACGCAACTCCGAAGGACTTGCCGATGTATCTTATTGCAGGTACTGAAGATCCTGTCGGTATGTACGGCAAGGGTGTTAAAACCGTTTACGATAAATTCTTGCAGACAGGTCATAACAATGTTTCAATTAAGCTTTATGACGGTCTCAGACACGAGATTCACAATGAAGACGAAAGATTCACCGTATACGCTGATATTGCAGACTGGTGCGATTCTTTAATAGGTTAATGAGGTGCTGTGATGCTAGAATTTTATAACATAGTAAAAAGTGCTTTTTACAGAGTTTTTGCCGGAATTATCGCTTTGCTACTTACAATGAGCAATGGTATCAATGCCGGATTCAACGGAGATATTTATCCTTATGAATCCAATTCTAAGGTTTTCGGGCTTGAAACAATTGAGCGCGGTCAGGGTGTGACAACTGACGGTGAAGCCTGGTATTTCAGCGGAAAGACCTCTCTTGTGAAAATAGCATTTGATAATCAGACTGTTCTTGCTTATAACTACGAAGCAATTCCCGAAGAATTTAAAGATAACTACGGTTCAGCACACATCGGTGGCATCAGCTACTGTGACGGCTATATCTATGCTCCTATCGAGGACAGCAAGGTGTGGGAATATCCGATTGTTGCTGTCTATGATGCAGAAACGCTTGAATTTACAGGCAGATATAAAATTTTGCCGAACGATATTATGACACGTGGAATGTCGTGGCTTGCCTGTGACAAGGAAAACGGACTTATCTATTCTTCACACAGTAAGGAAGCAACAGAGCTTTACTGCTTCGACCTTGAAACATTTGAGTATGTTAAAACAGTTGAACTTTCCGAAATGGTAGGCAAACCGCAGGGCGGTGAGGTTTATAACGGACTTATATATATCGGCTCAAACGATATGACAAGAGCTGTTTATACAATCAATCCTGTAACAGGTGAGGTTACAAAGTGCTTTGACAGAATCAAGTATGAATGGAAGCTTATAGATAACTTCGGCGGTGAGGGTCAGGATGTGACTGTTTATCCTATGGAAGACGGCACCTTAATCCACGCTCTTGATATCGGTGCATTGTTTATGGATTCTAACTTAAGGCACTATAAGTGGGATTGAGTTTAAAAAAATGAAAAGTGAGGTTTAACTATGGTCGATTTAGAGTTAGTAAATGATCTGTGGACTGTATATCATCAAAGAGGTATGCACGAAGAAAATATTAAAATGATTAAAAAGGAAATGAAAAAAGATCCTACAGAGGCAGGCTTGAGTTTTTTGCTTATTAGATCATTGGAGAGCTTTGAGGGGGACGAGGATGAAGTAGCTAAAAAAAGAAAAGAGGCTATAAAAATCCAGGAAAAGTTACTTTCTAATAGTGATGACCCTGTAGCCTTGCAACTGGTTCTTACCAATCTGTGCAGTTCTTATTGGAAAGTTGGCAGGAAGGAAGATGCAATGTATATTTTATCAGCTCTTCCGAGTCTTTCAAATGCTAAAGAAAATATTCTTATGGGCTTATTAGAAGGAAAAGATAAGCATCAAAATTCCAGGGAAGCAATAGCTACATTAAGTACAGTGGCGCTTGCTCATTATTTAGTTCTTGGTGAATTTGAAGATAGAACGGTTTGCTTAAAAAAAGCTGCTTTGATCGCAAAGGTTATATCTGCTGATAATGATGACGAGTGGCTTGAGGAAGCGTATAGTAAAATGGAAGATGAATAAATTTTATCCGGTATTTTGTGCATAAACAAAAGAATTTTTTGAAATACACATGAACGGTTCTGAATTAAAAATATCTACTAACTTAAAAAGCACCCTGATGGGTGCTTTTTCTGTGTGAATTATTTCGTGGTGCGGAGTATTGCTGTTGGGCTTATGTATTATTTAAATACTGTCCGCAATCCTCTGCATATCCTCAGGCATAGGTGCGTTGATTGTGATTCTCTCTTTGCTTACAGGATGAATAAACGTAACCTGATGACAGTGGAGCATCTGGTGACCGTAATTGTTTTCATCAGTGCCGTAAAGGCTGTCGCCGACAAGCGGCATACCGATATGAGCAAAGTGTACCCTTATCTGATGTGTTCTGCCTGTTTCAAGGTTTATTCTCGCAAGTGCCGTTTTCTCGTTCTGCTTGATTACAGCCCAATGCGTTACGGCATAATCTCCGCCTTCACCGACGGCACGTATTGTTTTCATCGGATCAGGACGGTAAATAGGAGCGTTAATCGTTCCTTCTTTTTCCGGTTGACCGTTTATAATTGCAAGGTACTCTTTCTCGACATTGCCGGGTATCATAGCCGCACAATGCTTGTTGAGTGCACATATGACAATACCGGATGTGCCCTTGTCAAGTCTGCCGACAGCACGGAAAACTGAATTCTTATTCTTTGATTTAAGATAATACGCTACAGCATTTGCAAGAGTATCACCCTGATGGTTGTGCGTCGGGTGACAGGCGATGAACGGGTCTTTGTTGATTATGAGCAGGTCGCTGTCCTCGTAAAGAATTTCAAGAGGCATTTCGACGGGTTCAATTTCACTTTCGGGGCAGGGGATGTCAACAGAAAGGACATCGCCTGTGTGGATGATATCGACAGTACGGATATGTTCTCCGTTGAGCATAATTCCTTTGGGAATCTGCTTGAGCGACTTCAAAAGACGGTATGAAATTTTTGCTTTTTCTCTTAAGAATTTATAGACGTTTTCACCGTCGTAATCTTCTTCGACATTGTAAGAAATCAGTCTGCCCATATTTTCACCTCGATTCTTAGACAATTATACATTAAAAAAAGCTTATTTCAAGTGAATTAATGAATATTTATAAGTAAAACTAAAATATATAGCGTAAAAAACAGTGATTTTCTTTGTTAATTGTATATGCTTTTTTGTCAGTATTTTATATTTTTTGTACAGATTACCAAAAGTTTGAAAATTGAGTTAAAAATATAACAAACTACTTGAATTAATTCCGTAAAAGTTATAAAATAACTAACGGTAAATAAATTAAATTACTATTTTGGAGGTAATTCAAATGTCAGTTAAAGTTGCTATTAACGGTTTCGGTCGTATCGGTCGTCTTGCATTCCGCCAGATGTTCGGTGCAGAAGGTTACGATGTTGTTGCTATCAACGACCTCACAAAGCCCTCAATGCTTGCTGCTCTTCTTAAGTATGACACAGCACAGGGTGGTTACTGCGGTACAATCGGTGAGAACCTTCACACAGTTTCAGCTGATGACGAAGCTGGTACAATCACTGTAGACGGCAAGACTCTTAAGATCTATGCTATGGCTAACGCTGCTGAGCTTCCTTGGGGCGAAATCGGTGTTGACGTAGTTCTTGAGTGCACAGGTTTCTACTGCTCAAAGGCTAAGGCACAGGCTCACATCGATGCTGGTGCTAAGAAAGTTGTTATTTCTGCTCCTGCAGGTAATGACCTTCCGACAATCGTTTACTCAGTTAACGAGAATACACTTACAGCTGAAGATACAATCATCTCTGCTGCTTCTTGTACAACAAACTGCCTTGCTCCCATGGCTAAGGCTCTCAATGATTACGCTGCAATCCAGAGCGGTATCATGACAACAGTTCACGCTTACACAGGCGATCAGATGATCCTCGACGGTCCTCACAGAAAGGGCGACCTTCGCCGTGCTCGTGCAGGTGCTGCAAACATCGTTCCGAACTCAACAGGTGCTGCTAAGGCTATCGGTCTTGTTATCCCTGAGCTCAACGGTAAGCTCATCGGTTCAGCTCAGCGTGTTCCCACACCGACAGGTTCAACAACTCTCCTTGTTGCTGTTGTTAAGGGTAAGGACATCACAGTTGACGGCATCAACGCTGCTATGAAGGCTGCTGCTAACGATTCATTCGGTTACAACGACGAGCAGATCGTTTCTTCAGACGTTATCGGTATGCGTTACGGTTCACTCTTCGATGCAACACAGACAATGGTTGCTAAGATCGATGATGACACATATCAGGTTCAGGTTGTTTCATGGTATGACAACGAGAACTCATACACAAGCCAGATGGTTCGTACAATCAAGTACTTCGCAGAGCTTGCATAAGTTTTATAAAATTCAGAGACGGGTTTACCCGTCTCTTTTTTTATTGTAATTAATAGATTGACTTTATTCGTCGAAAATTGTAAAATAGTATAAATACAGTGAGGTGATACTATGCTTAAAAATTTATCAGTCAGAGTTTTATGCTTGCTTATGAGTTTGGTGTTTGTTTTGTCGGCTTTTACAGCTTGTTCTGAAAAGGAAGATGAGAAGACTGAAGTCAAAACAGATGAAACATCAGCGTACACTGTGGATTGGGTTGTGGAGCCTGACATATCTGCTCAGTTGATACAGCCGCTTGTCAGAGCTGCGTTTAATGAAAACACCAATCATTATGATATCAGCTACGCTGAATGTTTTAAGATCATGATTGACGGTAAGTACGGACTTATTGGCACTGACGGCGAGATGATAATCGATGCAGAGTATGATGATATTTTTGCAATCCGTGACGGAGACGATTACATTGCGGTGAAAAATGAGGAAGACTCAGAAGTACAGACATATATTCACAGCGATACATACCGTACACAGACTGCGTATAAAAGATATAATACCAAAAAGTATGAGTATTACTGGAATATGAAGTCTGATATGCCTTCGTTCGTGTGCACTGAAAACGGTAATACAACCGAGCTGGAATTTGCCCCGATGCTTCCGGAGGCTGTTAAGGGTGTTAATAAAGAAACAAGCTCTTATGTAGCGACTGGTAAATATGGCCTTTTTGTGAATAATGAGAATCTGACGGGAATGATATATACCAATGCAGGCTTTTACAGCGACGGACTGATTGCTTTTGAATCAAACGGCAAATGGGGTTATCTTGACTCAACAGGTAAAACAGTAATACCTTTCGAGTATGATGCTGTCTGGGGTTATAATGCACTCGGAGGTAAAGATACTGCCTATGAAAGCTTCGGCGGATGTATTACTGTCACAAAGGATAAGAAGTTTGGTGTTATCAGCTCAGAGGGTGATACACTCGTACCGTTCAAGTTTGATAATGCTACACCGGTTGTTGACGGTAAAGCTTTTGTAAAAACTGATGGTAAATGGGGCGTAATAAAAGTTTATGACACTCAGATTCCTTCTGATGAAAATACTGAACCTACATCAGCTTCTACATCTACTACGACATCTTCAACCACCACTGAGGAGTCGACGTCAGATACATCAACTTCAACAACATCCACATCTACAACAACTACTTCAACCACAACCACAACAACCACAACGACTACTACAACAACTTCGAATTATCACGGTGGAAAGGGTAATTACGTTTTAAGTGGTAATGTTAATCTCAGAAGTGGCCCGGGTACTGACTATGACCTTCTTTTAACTATGAATTCCGGTCGTACCGTCTATGTAACTGAGGTGCGAAACGGCTGGGGAAGAACGGTTTATAATTCCGTTTCAGGTTGGTTCAATCTCAGCTATGCTGAAATAAGCTGATGACAGAGGAATAAAATGCTACAACGACTTGATAAATTAATATCTTCACAAGGCTCATATACAAGAAAACAGGCACAACAGTTCATCAAAGACGGCTTGGTAAGGGTAGATGACACTATTGTAAGGGACAGAGGCTTCCATATTGATCCCGATGTGAGCAGGATACAACTTGAAGGAAAAGACTTCCTGGTAGAAAAATATGTTTATCTTATGCTCAACAAGCCCAAAGGTGTTGTCAGTGCTACAAACGATTCAAGTCAGAAAACGGTTATAGACCTTGTACCTGATGATCTGAAAAAGCGAAATCTTTTTCCCGCAGGTCGTCTGGATATGACTACTACGGGTTTTGTACTGATCACTGATGACGGTGACTTTGCACATAGAATTCTTTCACCTAAAAATCATATTGAAAAGACATATGAGGCTCGTCTGGCAGAGTCAACAAATCAGCAGCAACTTGATACGGTTGCTAATGGAATTGTCTTGGGAGACGGTACCGAATGTTTGCCTGCGAAACTGCGATTGATTGAAGATGGTGAAAACCCTCTCGTTGAAATCAAAATATGCGAAGGTAAATATCATCAGATCAAAAGAATGTTTGCTGCAGCAGGAAATGGCGTAATTGAGCTGAAAAGAACCGTTATGGGAAAATTACCGCTTGATGAAAATCTTGCTGAAGGTGAGTGCAGGAGACTAAGCGAAGAAGAAATTGCTCTGATAGCTTGTCGTTCTGATGAATGTTTCTGATGTTGGTGCATATTATAAATCAGAGTTAATTTATCTTAAAGATAAATGTCTTGACTTTTTACTTATTATGCATTATAATGCTGTTATTGCTGTGCATTGGTAGAAATTTTTAATTTTACCATAATACTAGCATTGAAAGGATGAAAATTATGGCACAGGAAATCTTGTTGACTGCTGAGGCTTATAAAAAGAAATTAGAAGAGCTCGAGCAGCTTAAAACAACCGGCAGAGATGAAATTGCCGAAAGAATTAAGGAAGCAAGATCCTTTGGCGACTTATCAGAAAACAGTGAATACGACGAGGCACTTAACGACCAGGCAAAGATGGAAGCTAAGATCAGTCACCTTGAAAATGAACTCAAAAAGGCTAAAATCCTCGACGAGAGCAGCATTACTACAGATGCTATCCGTGTCGGATCTAAGGTTAAAATCCGAGATATCGATTTTGACGAGGTTGAAGAGTATAAGATTCTCGGTGAGTCACAGGCAAACCCTGATGAAGGAATTATCTCCGATCAGTCTGCTGTAGGCAAGGCTTTGCTCGAAAAGAAAGTAGGAGACATCGTAAAGGTTACATTGCCTAACGGTAACGTTATTTCTTTTGAAGTCCTCGAAATTTCTAAATAATAAATCCGGGCGGAGACAGTGGTCTTACGCCCGTTTTGTACTTTTTTAAAACCAGATTTTAAAAGCTATTTTTGCGATAGGAGAATTAAAATGGCAGAGATTATTAATGAAACAGTTAACGAAAAGCTTGAAGATACCAATGAATTAAGACAGATCAGAGTTGATAAGCTCAATGCTCTTCAGGCTGCAGATAAGGATCCGTTCCAGATTACTCTTGCTGATCAGAATGCTTTGAATGCTGAGGTTACAGCTCGTTTCGAGCAGCTTGAAGTTGAAGTGAACGCTCTTCCTGATGAGGAGAAACCTGAGCAGGTTAAGGTTGAAAATGTTTGCATCTGCGGCAGAATTATGACATGGAGAGATATGGGTAAGGCTAACTTTATCGATGTTGTAGACCGTTCAGGCAGAATGCAGGTTTATGTTCGTATGAACGACATTGGTGAGGAAGCTTTTGCTGAGTTCAAAAAGTGGGATATAGGCGATATCGTAGAGGTAAAGGGTTTTGTATTCAGAACTCGCAGAGGTCAGATTTCAGTTCATGCTGAGTCAATCAGACTTCTCACAAAGTCTCTTCTTCCGTTGCCGGAGAAATTCCACGGTCTTACCAATACTGATACAAGATATCGTCAGCGTTACCTTGACCTTATCGTTAATCCTGAGGTTAAGGATACTTTCTTCAAACGCTCTGCAATTCTTCGCGCTATCCGTAAGTATCTTGATGGTGAGAACTTCATCGAAGTTGAAACTCCGATTCTTGTAAGCAATGCAGGTGGTGCAGCTGCAAGACCGTTTATGACTCATCATAATGCACTTAATGAGGATTTTAAGCTCCGCATTTCTCTTGAGCTTTATCTTAAGCGTCTTATCGTAGGCGGTATGGAAAGAGTTTATGAAATCGGCAGAGTTTTCCGTAACGAAGGTTGCGATACAAGACATAATCCGGAGTTCACTCTGATGGAGCTCTATCAGGCATATACCGACTACAACGGTATGATGGATCTTACAGAGAATCTTTATCGCTATGTTGCCCAGGAGGTTCTCGGTACTACTAAGGTAGTATATAACGGAATCGAAATGGATCTCGGAAAGCCGTTTGAGCGCATTACAATGGTTGATGCAGTCAAGAAGTATTCAGGTGTTGACTGGAACGAAGTAGAAACACTTGAGGATGCACGTGCGCTTGCGGACAAGCATCACATTGAGTATGAAAAGCGTCACGGCAAGGGTGATATTCTCGCTCTCTTCTTTGAAGAATTTGCAGAAGAGCACCTTATCCAGCCGACATTTGTTACTGATCATCCGATTGAGATTTCTCCGCTTACGAAGAAAAAGCCCGGTAACCCCGACTACGTTGAACGTTTTGAGTTCTTTATGAATGGCTGGGAAATGGCTAACGCTTATTCTGAGCTTAATGATCCTATCGATCAGAGAGAACGCTTCAAGGCTCAGGAAGCACTTCTTGCACAGGGTGACGATGAGGCTAATACAACTGATGAGGACTTCCTTACAGCTCTTGAGTACGGTATGCCCCCGACAGGTGGTATCGGTTTTGGTATCGACAGAATGTGTATGCTTCTTACTGATTCATCTGCAATCAGAGACGTTCTTCTCTTCCCGACAATGAAGACGCTCGATTGATATGGTATCAGTTGTTTTAGCTGCCTATAAAGGTGAAAAATATATTGCTGAGCAAGTCAGATCAATTCTTTCACAGCTTAGTGAAATTGATGAGCTTATTATATCTGACGATTACCCTCAGGGTGAAACACGTTCAGCGATTGAAAGTATATTGAAAACTGACCCGCGCGTGAGATATATTCACGGAAAAGGCCAGGGTTTGATTAAAAACTTTGAAAATGCTATAATTAATGCACGAGGTGACTTTATCTTCCTTTCAGACCAGGATGATTTATGGCTTGAGGGGAAGGTTAGTGCCGTGTTGACTGAGTTTGAGAATGGCGCAGATGTTGTAATGCACGATGCATTTATAACTGATGCTCACCTTAATAAAACAGGGGAAAGAGCTTTTGTGCTCAACTCTGCAAGAAAAGGAATATTCAGAAACATTCTCAAAAATTCTTATCAGGGCAGTTGTATGGCGTTCAGAAGAGAGATGCTCAGCTTCATACTGCCGTTTCCTGAAAAGATTCCCATGCACGACCAGTGGATCGGTCTGATGGGTGAAAAACACGGTAAGGTCAGTTTTATAGATCACCCTTATATTCTCTACAGAAGACATTCTGAAAACGTTTCAGGTGGCGGAAGCTCACTGATTCAGAAGATAAAATGGAGAGTCAACATTATAGGGTGCTTATTAAGAAAGTAGGGTTTCTTATGGGAATTATGGTTACGGGCAGTATTGTTACATATAACAATATGTCCACCATAGATGAAACTTTGAAAACTCTCTATGAGTATACAAAGGATATTAATTTTAAGCTGTACGTTGTTGATAATAATTCAACAGACGGAACAGTTGAACATATAAAAGAAAACTATCCGCAGGTTGAGGTTGTTGCACTGAAAGAAAATATAGGTTTTGGAGCAGGACACAACAAGGCTGTCAGAATGGTTGATTCTGATTATCATGTAATTATCAACCCGGATATAGTTTTTATCGAGAATTCTATCAAAAAGATGGTCGACTATCTCGAAAACAATGAAGATATCGGCGTTCTTTCACCTAAAATCTGTTTTCCTGACGGCAGGGAGCAGATACTCGGAAAGAAAGATCCTCATTTTAAATACATACTTGCAAGCAGACTTCGTGGCGATGAACCCGGAACTCTTCTTAAAAAGTATGCAATGCTTGACTGTGATCTGACAAAACCGATCGATATTGAAAATGCCTCAGGATGCTTTATGGTATTCAGAACATCAATTCTTAAAAAAGTTGACGGTTTTGATGAACGCTACTTTATGTATTTCGAAGATGCTGACATTACCAGAAAAGCAAGGAAATATTCGAGGGTAGTATATTATCCTGAAGCGGTAGTTTCACACGTGTGGAACAGAGACAGCAAACATAACTTTAAACTCCTTGCAATACATATACACTCAATGTTGAAATATTATTGGAAATGGAAGACGATCTGAGGTGAGTCAAATGAAAGAATATGATTCAAATGTAAAAAAGATACCTATGAAGAATTATGTTAAAAATGCGTATAAGTACAGGTATCTTATTCAGGAAATTGTCAGAAAGAATATTAAGCTTCAGTACAGAAACTCTTTTCTCGGTATGTTCTGGACGTTCCTTCAGCCACTCTTTACGATGATTGTGCTGGTTTTGATATTCAGCAATGTTTTTGGCAACTCAAGCTCTGGTGTTGTTTGTTATCCGATTTACGTTCTT
Source organism: Acutalibacteraceae bacterium (assembly GCA_036309125.1). Taxonomy (GTDB): domain Bacteria; phylum Bacillota; class Clostridia; order Oscillospirales; family Acutalibacteraceae; genus CAG-488. Next base: position 10,820 of record JAXJUJ010000007.1, read on the forward strand.
TGCGGACGACTTATCTATGAGTGCTTTTCACAGTCTACTAAACGTGCTATGCGCTCGATACGTAACAGTGCTTCGATAATTAAAAAAGTGTACGTTCCGAAATATGTATATCCGTTATCTAACGTTTTAGCTAATTTTGTGACGTTCCTTATTTCACTCTCAGTTCTTGTTGTGGTATTTGCTTTCTTCTTTATCTTCCAGAGAGAAGCTTATCCCGAACTTGCACTGTCGTGGAAATTCCCGCTTATTGTCGTACCTATCCTTCTTCTCTTCCTTCTGAGCTTAGGATGCGGTATGATACTCAGCGTACTGAATGTTTTCTTTAAAGATATCGAGTATATCTACGAAGTGTTCTGTATGCTTCTGTTCTATATCACTCCTGTATTTTATAAAGTCAGCAACCTTAATCTCGGCGGAAAGGCCTGGTTCGGATATATACTGAAACTGAATCCGCTTTACTGGATTGTTGATCTTTTCAGAAGTTGTATCCTTGTAAATGGCTTTGACTGGAGCTGGAAAGGCTTTATATATGTCCTTGTTTTCTCGGTCGGATCTATAGTAATCGGAGGATATTTCTTCTATAAAAAGCAGGACAAATTTATTCTTCATATCTGATGAGGTGTTAGTATGGCTAAACCGGCGGTTGTTGTTGACCACGTCAGCATATTGTTTAACTTAAACAGCGAAAAAATTGATAATATTAAAGAGTATTTTATAAAGCTTATCACAAGAAAGCTTCATTATACTGAGTTCTGGGCACTTAAGGATGTTTCTTTTACTGTTGAAAAAGGTGAAAGAATAGGTATTCTCGGATTTAACGGTGCGGGTAAAAGTACACTGCTCAAGACGGTAGCGGGCGTTCTTAAGCCTACTAAAGGTTCTGTTTCCGTAAGTGGTGTTATTGCTCCGTTGCTTGAACTTGGTGCGGGCTTTGATATGAACTATTCAGGCAAGGAAAATATCTTCCTTTACGGCGCTACAATGGGTTACTCGCGAAAGTTTATCGAGAGTAAGTATGATGAAATAGTTGAGTTTTCTGAACTCGGTGATTTTATTAATGTACCGCTTAAAAATTATTCTTCAGGTATGAGGGCACGTTTGGGCTTTGCGATTGCAACGGCTGTTGAACCTGATGTGCTTATTCTTGATGAAGTTCTTTCTGTTGGTGATGCTAAGTTCAAAAAGAAGAGTGAAGAAAAAGTAAGGTCGATGTTTGATAAGGGCGTTACGGTACTTTTCGTTTCTCACAGCACAGATCAGGTCAGACGTCTTTGTAATAAGGCAATTATCCTGAAAAAAGGTGAAGTGATCGCCTCAGGTGAAGTTAACGAGGTTTGTGATAAGTACGATGAACTTGTAAATAAAAAATAAATTAAAAGCTCCCATTCCGATTGTCGGAATTTTGTGGAGCTTTTCTTTTGGATGTGCTTAAATGAAAAAAGTTTTTTACAGTATATATGCTTTTATGTTTAATATATTTCGGTTTCTGCCGATGAAGAAGAATAAGATTTCGTTTTTATCTCCCCACAACGAGAGTTTCAATGACAGCCTTGGTGCAGTTATGAATGAAGTAATAATGCGTGACGAGTTTTTTATCTGCAAAATTTCCTGCAAGGATCTGGCTCTTGATATGTCCGGCCCCGTCAGACTTCTGAAAAGTGCATTTAAAGCATTGCGATTTTTTACGGTTAAGGCTTATCACCTTGCAACTTCTCATTTTGTTTTTATGAATGATAACTTTATGCCTATGGCTAAACTGCGATTCAAGAGAAGTGCAGTTATAACCCAGTTATGGCATGCAGAGGGAGCTTTTAAACGTTTTGGTCTTCATATTGATCAGCCTGAAGATATACGAAACCTTGAAATTGAAGGTAACAACAAGCTTTCCTATGTGGTGTGTTCATCAGAACATGTAGCTGATATTTACTCTGAAGCCTTTGGAGTGTCGAGATATAAGGTTTTACCTCTTGGTGCACCGAGGGTTGATGAATTTTTCAAAAAAGTTAATATGGAACGTATCAGATCAGATTTTGACAGCAATTATCCTGAGTGTAAGGACAAAAAACTGGTTTTATATGCACCCACTTTCCGCGATAACACGGAAGATGATATGAAGCTGCTTGACGGAATTGATGTGAAGGCTTTTAACGATCGTTTTGGCGAAGAATACAGATTGCTTATCAGACTTCATCCGCAGGTGCATGCAAGCTCGTCTGAGCTTGACGGCGCGACGGATGTCAGTGACTACAAAAAGCTTAATAACCTTATCAGAATTGCTGATATTATGATAACGGATTATTCATCGATTTGTATGGACTTTGCTTTTCTTGAAAAACCGTTGTATTTCTATGCTTTTGATCTCGATAAGTATGTTTCGGAAAGATCTTTTTACGAGGATTATGAGTCTTATGTTCCCGGACCTGTCGCAAGAGATTTTCAGACTCTTATGAATCTTATAAACAATAATGTAGCTCAATCTTACAAAAGACGAATGGGTGATTTTAAGTTTTATAATTTCGGAACACCTGACGGAAATGCATCGAAAAGGGTAGTCGACAGGATAATATACGGAATTGAAAATTGATTTTTAACTGCTTTATACTTCTTGTGTAAAGCAGTTTTATTTAGCAAATTTATAATTGATATTTTAAAAGTATTTATTTGATTTTTATAGAAATAATACTATCGTAATAGCAATGTTATAAAGCTTCGCAACTTTACAGATAGTGTCAACATCTTGTGTTAATTGAAATAGATTGTAACTTTTTGTACAATATGCTGAAAATTTATCAAAAAAGATACTTTTAAGTCAAAAAAACACAATATATATCAGATGAATTTTCTCTACAAACTATATGTTGTGGTTTGAACGTGTAAAAAGCATTTTTTTTCAGTAAGAAAAAATATGTTGCACTCAGAGCCAAAAAATGTTATAATCTCTAAGGTGTAATTTTAATATGTGTTTTTATGAAAATTATCGTTTTTACATACAGAAAATTAAGAATTGGGAGTGAACAAGATGGATAAGATTTTCATTAACGGAGGAAATCCTCTCCGTGGTGAAGTCACTGTCAGTGGTGCTAAAAATGCCGCTGTTGCAATCCTTCCAGCAATTATACTCGCACAGGATGTCTGTCGCGTTGAAAATATACCGGCAATCAGCGATGTTGATATGATGATCAGAATTCTTCATCAGCTTGGTGCTAAGACAAAGAAGATTGATGATACGACTTATGAGATTGATTCATCCACTATCAACTCTTACGTTGTCACTCATGATATGACTAAACACCTCAGAGCATCGTATTATCTCATTGGTGCTTTGCTTGCAAGATTCGGAAGAGCTAAAGTTGCAATGCCCGGCGGATGCAATTTCGGCGTACGTCCCATTGACCAGCATATCAAAGGATTCCAGCTTCTTGGTTCTTCAGTAAGCTTCAAGGAAAACGCTATGATCGACGTAGAAGCTCCTGATCTTACGGGAGGACTTGTATACTTTGACGTAGTTTCAGTAGGAGCTACCATAAACCTTATGCTTGCGGCTGTTAAGGCTAAGGGTCTTACGATCATTGAAAATGCAGCTAAAGAGCCACATATTGTTGATCTTGCAAACTTCCTTAACTCAATGGGTGCTGATGTCAGAGGTGCAGGTACTGATGTTATTAAAATCCGCGGTGTTGAGCAGATGCACGGATGCACTTATTCGATTATTCCCGATCAGATTGAGGCAGGTACATTTATGGTTGCCGCTGTTGCGACAAAGGGCGAGGTGCTGATTAAGAATGTCATCCCAAAGCATCTGGAGTCTATTACAGCCAAGCTTCTTCAATGCGGTGCAACTGTCGAAGAGCTTGATGATGCTGTATTGGTTAAGGGTAACGGCCGTCCCGGCAAGTGTAATGTAAAGACGATGCCTCATCCCGGCTTCCCGACAGATATGCAGCCTCAGATGGCAACAATGCTTGCTATCGCAGACGGAACCAGCATTGTATCGGAAGGTGTTTGGGACAGTCGTTTCCAGTACGTAGAGCAGCTCTCACGTATGGGCGCTATGATTTCAGTGAATGGTAAAGCTGCTACGATTGAGGGCGTTGAAACTCTTAACGGATCTCCTGTAAAGGCTGATGACCTCAGAGCGGGTGCAGCTATGCTTATCGCGGGTCTTGTAGCTAAAGGAACAACTTCTATTGAGAATATTATTTATATAGACAGAGGCTACGACAATGTTGTCGGAAAGTTCCAGGCGCTTGGTGCAGATATGTGGCGTGTTAATGACGTTGATGCACCAAAAGCTCTTGATGACTCTGAAGCTGTATAATTTTACTGAGGTGTAATATGGCGCGTTTTTCTTCTCTTTCGTCCTCAAGCAGCGGAAACTGTTCATACATAGGTTCTGCTGACGGAGGGATACTTATTGATGCGGGGATCAGCGCCAAACAAATCACTCTTAAACTTGATTGCATTGGTGTCGACCCTGTCGGCATCGGTGCTATTTTTATTACTCATGAACATTCGGATCATGTGCGGGGACTTCGTGTTTTTGCCTCGAAGTATAAAATACCTGTTTATGCTACTCAGGGTACAATTGATGCACTGATAAGTTCAGATACGGCAAACGGTTCCTTTGAAATCAATCCTATAAATGAGTCAGGCATAGAAATCAACGGTCAGTTTATCACACCTTTTAAAACTTCTCATGACTCAGCACAGAGTTGCGGATATCTTATAAAAACGTCTGATGACAGGAAGATTGCTATTGCAACTGATACAGGAATCATAACTGAGGAAACCCGTGCAGCCGTGATAGGCTGCGACCTTATACTCGCGGAGTCAAACCATGATATCGGTATGCTCAGAAACGGTAATTATCCATATATGCTTAAAAGACGTATTCTTTCTGATAAAGGACATCTTTCGAATATTGACTGCAGCAGATTTGTAACAGAGCTTGTACAGTCGGGCACAACAAGAATTATTCTCGGTCACCTCAGCAAGGAAAATAATATCCCTGAACTTGCATATCAGACATCTAAGTCTGCTCTTGACTGTGCAGGAGCTGTTAATTTCAAGGACTACATACTAAAGGTTGCTCATCCTGATACAGTTGAAACGGTGGTGTTGTAATGCAGACGGTTACTATAATCTGTGAAGGTAAACTGAAAGAAAAATATCTCAGAGATGCTTGTGCTGAGTACTCAAAGCGTCTTTCTGCATACTGTAAGCTTAATATCGTTGAATTGAATCCTCACCGTATAGCAGACAACCCATCTGTGTCAGAGATTGAGGCTGCACTTGAAAGTGAGTCAAAGGAGATTTTGTCGAAAATTCCTAATACAGCCAAGGTCTATGCGATGTGCATTGAAGGTAAGCAGATGCCGTCGGAAAAGCTCGCATCTGAGCTGTCCAATTGCGCTGTACAGGGAT
>JAXJUJ010000008.1:0-5074 GCA_036309125.1 Acutalibacteraceae bacterium
CCGAGATCGGGTACATTTATTTCCTCACCCTTCTGCTTGGCTATGTTAATTGTATTAAGAACCGCAGTTTTAAGTCCTGAAAAGCTGAAATCATACGGTGCACCGTCTACACGGGGATGCGGCATTTTGTAAGCCTTGCTGTCACCGTCCTTTGCAACTCGGTCAAGGTTGAGTCCGCCGGGATAGGGGAGACCCATCGCACGTGCAGCCTTGTCCATCGCTTCGCCTGCAGCGTCGTCGTGAGTGTATCCGATTACCTTGAAATCTGTGTAATCCTTAACTTCAACAAGGTGGCTGTGTCCGCCTGAAACAACAAGACACATAAACGGAGGCTTCAGCTCAGGATGTGTGATGTAGTTTGATGCGATGTGTGAACGAAGGTGATGTACGGGCACGAGAGGAAGACCTGAACCGAGGGTTATGCCCTTTGCGTAATTGACACCGACAAGCAAAGCACCGATAAGTCCGGGCGCGTGAGTAACCGCAACAGCATCAATGTCTTCAAGTGTGCAGTCAGCTTCATCGAGTGCAGACTGTACCACTCCCGAGATAGCTTCAACATGTCTTCGCGATGCGATTTCAGGTACAACACCACCGTAGATTTTATGTTCTTCAACCTGTGAAGCAACGATGCTTGAAAGCACCTTTCTGCCGTCTTCAACAACGGCTGCCGCTGTTTCGTCACAGGACGATTCTATTGATAAAATTTTCATTCTGTATCACAGTCCTTTAAAACTCTGGTCATTATATAAGCGTCTTCAGTCGGATTGGAATAAAAATTCTTCCGCTGACCTACGATATTATAACCCTCTTTTTTGTAAAGTTCAATAGCAGGAATATTACTTATTCTTACTTCAAGCGAAATGAATTCGCAATCACGGTCTTTTGCACCCTGAGTAGCGGCATCAATAAGGGCTTCTCCGATGCCGAAACGCCTGTATTCGGGGAAAACAGCGACATTAGTGATGTAAGCTTCACCGCAGATTTCGTGAATTCCGATGTAGCCGAGCACTTTCTCTCCCGAAACGGCTGTAAGAAAATGTGCTGTTTCGTTTGTCAGCTCAGCGCGCAGTCCGTTTTCGCTCCAGGGAACAGAAAAAGATATCTTTTCAAGCTCGGCAATCTGAGCGATATGTTTTTCAGCCATCGGAATGATTTTTGCAACGATACTGTCAGAAAGCTTCTCAAGAAAGCTTTCGAGCGTGTCCGCACATTCGCGGTAAATTTCAACGCTTCCGCCGTACGGATCAGGAATACCACCGTCAGGTACGATTATTCTGAATGACGGTTTCAGCGGCAGAAGAGTATTCTTATGGCTCTGAGTCATACATACCATAATGTCAGTTTCGTCAAAAATATACTGATTAAAAGCAGTTGCTCTGTGATGTGACAGGTCAATGCCTCTTTCTGCGCAGACCTCAACAGCCTGAGGAGTCGCACTGTTACCCGTGAAAGCCGCAAGTCCGCAGCTTCGGCAGGAAATATCGGTTATTCCTCTTTCGGAAAGCAGCTTTTTGAAAAGTCCCTCTGCCATTGCACTTCTGCAGGTGTTACCCGTACAGACAAATGTAATATTTAACATAATAATCACCTGAACTGATTATAACACAAAAGTGCATATTTGGCTACGGGTATGTGATTTTATTTTGAGGTTGATCGGTGTTGCGATGGATATAAACTGAAATTTACGCCGAACCGCATCTCTTACGGGTGTATTCTTTCTCAACTTTATGCCTGATAATACCACTCGTGCTATTTTTGCTGCCACTCGTATCTGAAAACGGAGTATTGAAGAAAAATATGATACAATAAAAATAAATGTTTAAAGTGAGGAGAATTTAAATGAAGCAAAAACCACCAAAACCACAAAAAAATGAACCGATTTCTTCCGAAAGGAAGAAGAAGAAAACCATTATAATTATTGCTGCATCAGTGATTGTATCAGTAACTATAATCGCAGCGGCAGTAATACTAATTATCCTTCTGGGTGATGATCAGTCCGGTACAGACGTCTATTCCGAGAGTGATATGCAGACTGTTATTCAGCAGGAATGGAATAATTCGCTTGGTGAAGATGCACCTGCTTTTATGCAGACTCTTAATGAGTGTACAAGCTTCAGTGTTGACAGTTGTACGGATGACGGTGAAGGACATTATACTGCTTACGTAACAGTAAACGGACCTGATATCAATCAGGCACTGAAGGATTATCAGGCTTCCGTCACAGGAGAGCTTTCCGAAGAGGAAATGGATAATGAAATCTGTCGTCTGATTTCAGAGGCAGCATATACATCTTCAGAGCATACCATTTACATTGTACAGGCTACGGACGGAAACTATCACGTGCAGTTCCCGCAGGATTTTGTAAATGCGATGTCAGGATATGCGTTTACAGAAAGCTTTGATGCTATGCTTGAAGAAGATGCTTTCTTTGTAGAATGAGGTGAGGATGATGAAAAAAATAACTAAATTTCTTTGTTTTGTTCTTTGTGTTGTGCTGGTATCGGTTTCTCTACCTGTTTACGTTTCAGCTGAAAGCGGCTTTGTTTCGTTCAATGTAATAGGCAGTGCTGACGGTGAAAAGGAAGTTTTTGAGGAATACGGTTACAGCGACGGTACACACCTTTACGTAAGCACGGACTTCCTGACCAGATATATGCCGTATTCGTATGATGCTTCACAAAATATGTTTACTCGCATTAACCACGAGGCAGGCAGCTGGTTCGGTACCGTTAAGGTTGATCCTCAGGCGAAACAAGCTACTCTTTATATGAATACTTTTTCAAACAAAACATACAATCTGCACGATGCTTTGTATTTTGGCAACAGACTTTATCTTCCGATAGATCAGATGGCAGCTTTGCTCAAAACCACGCTTCTTCACGAGGAATCGGAGGGTGAACATTATATTGCTGTCGGTTGCTGTGAGTACAGTATCTGCGATGCGGAGTATGCGCTGTCTAAAATTCAGAACCACAAATATCTCTATTTCGACTATCCTGAAATCATCGACGAAATATTTTACGGAAATGACGCTCTTTTCTATAGTGCAACGGTATTGAGTTATTTTTCTTCTACTATTTTCGGCTTTCGATTGGATCAGCTCGATGTGATTTTCCAGAGCGGAAAGGTCAATGATTACAGAGATTATCTTGATCGCTGTATACTTGATAATGAAGCATATATGACGTATGTTCTGGATGAAGATTCTGTCGGATACAGATTTATAGAAACAATGAATCTCAACTCAAAAGTCGGCGGAATCAGCTCGGATCTTGAAGAATACCTTTCTTATGTCAAAGAGCTGACAGAACCCTTTAAAGACAGTTCACTTTCAGGTTCGAGTTTGTATAAGGATGCTTCGGACTATGCCACGATTTTCGGAACCATTGGTGAAGTGTGCGAGTGGGCAGACTTTATCATGAAGTACGAATCGGTTCTGAACGATAACTATGATATGCTCTCATATTACATAGCATTTTCTTCTTTGCTCAGCGAAGAAATTCCTTTTATCAAAGCTGTCGTCGAGACATCCAACACATACAGTGAAGATTATGTGCAGATGGGACTTCAGAAGTTGTACGATTCTTTGTCAGATCTGCTTAGCGGGTACGGAACAAAAGAGGCTTTGAAAACGATTTTTCCTGAAATCGAAATTGTATTTCTTGCAATTAAAGCTATAAATCTCGTTACACAGGCTCTCGGAATAGATCTGACTGATAACACCAATTATTCCATACTGCTCGAATGTGCGGCAAGAAACTCTATCGGTAGCTATGCGCGAGATCTGCCCGACGACCATTTCACAGGTGTATCGAGTGTAGAAAAGTACCGTACAGCAAATCTTTTCTGGGTGCTTGGCTCGAAACAGATTTTTGACTCTGCAAATAAGCTGAATGCAAAGTATGGCGGAGGCTCATCTGTCTATGACAGCAGAAAAGATGTACTCTGTCAGGTCGCAGGTTTGTTCTATCTTGCGGCTCAGGGTGAAGGCTTTGATGATTATCCGTCAATTGACAGACTGATCTCGCAGAATCATACACAAATTCAGAACAGTAACGTGCTCACAAACTTCTCAGATGTTTCGGAAGAAGATATTCCGGAGCATGAGGAAGTAACATCTGAATTTTTGGAAGCAACGCAAGAGGATTTTGATAGGTTTTGGAAAGAAGGTCATAGCTCATTATTAGGATATGTTGTTTTAAGTTCTGGTGATATGTCGACAATGAGCGATATGGAGTTTTTTAAAAAATTTTTCTGCTATGGTGGTGATGGCCGGAGTCTTCTGTATTACTATTACTATGGAAACGTTCCGGAATGGCAGCCAATTGACTTTAAAACTACACCTGATCCGAGAGGTAGTTTTGATCCTGCGAAAGATGGATGCACTGCAAGCAGTTACTATAGGTATCCGGCAGAAAAAGTGGATTGGATTATGAAGAATATTTTCAATATAACACCTACTCATCGTGACGGATTTGTTTCAGACAAAAATTATTATGAAAACGGGTATTATTATCTCGAAAGTGTTGGTGTATGTGGACCAAGCGATTCTTATAATGTTGAAGATTACATAAGGATGGATGATGGCAAATATAAAGTTGTTGTATCATATAGAGATGTTTTTGATGAAGAAGAGTATGCAAAAGCAGAACTTGTTATTGGGTTAAAAGAAATAGACGGAAAACGTGAGTGGGTATTTTATAAAATTAATGCTGTACACAAAGATGGAACAATTCTGTAAGTAGAGTCATTGTAATTTAAGATTAATGAATTAGTTGCAACGGTTATGTCAGCGAGTACTGCAATTGTGTCAGAATCTTTAGTGATGCTACACGCCCGGCAATGTGGATTGAGATCAATTAAATAATTTGTTTTACCCCTGCAGAAATTGTTAACCTTTTTCTGCAGGGTTTAGTTTTGTGTTTTAAAGTTTGTGCTATTTATGCCGGGGCAGGTGACTGTCCCCTACAATGTAAATTGAAATTGTACTCGTAGGGGCAGATAGCATCTGCCCGAAAATTTTGTGCAAATTTCGACGGGAACATAATATGTTCCCCTACGAAATCAATCC
>JAXJUJ010000009.1:0-33711 GCA_036309125.1 Acutalibacteraceae bacterium
GAATTCGGCCTTGACCTTATGGGCGAAACATCATACTTCGGTGCAACTGAAGCTGACGGTAAGCTCGTAAGTGCAGCTGCTTCACTTGTTAAAAACGGTGATGTAAAGGCAGCTCTCAGCGTTGACCTCAACGGTGCACCCAGACGTGCGGCTGCAGTTGCAGGTGTTGACTTTTTAAAGCCGACATACGGTACAGTTTCACGTTACGGTGTTATCGCAGCTGCTTGCTCAGGTGAGCAGATTGGTGTTACAGCAGCAGATGCAAAGGCTGTTAAGGAAATCCTTACAGTTATCGCAGGTCATGACGATAAGGACGGCACAAGCCTTCCTGCTGAAAAGTATGATTACGAAGCAGTTGAAGTTTCAGGTAAGAAAATTGCTCTTGTTAAGGAGCTTTATGACCTCGCTTCTGATGAAGTAAAGGCAAATCTTGATAAATATATCGCTTCTCTCAAAGCACTCGGTGTTACAGTTGATACAGTTTCACTTGATTGCGTAAAGGAAGCACAGACAGCATGGCAGATTCTTATGTCAGCTGAAACAACAAACAACCTTTCACGTTTTGACGGTGTTAAATACGGTCACCGTACAGCAGATTATAAAAACATCGACGAGCTTTATGTAAAGAGCCGTACAGAAGCTTTCGGCTTCCTTACAAAGGCTACAATCATCTACGGTTCAGATGTTCTTGCAAAGGGCAAGTATGAAAGCTGCTACGATAAATCACTTCGTATCCGCCGTGTTGTAACAGAAAAAATCAAGGCTGTATTTGCTCAGTACGATGCAATTCTTGCTCCTGCTTGCAAGTGCGTTGAGTACAAGGCATATGACCTTATGGATTCTTTCGAAAAGGTGTTTGAAGAAAGCGTATTTACAGCAATTCCGAGCATCACAGGTATGCCGGCTATGGTAACAAAGGGTGTTCAGCTTATTGCTGATTCATACAAAGACAACGTTCTTCTGAGCGTTGCCGAGAGCGTTGAAGGATTGGAGGCATAAACGATGAAATACGAACTTGTTATAGGTCTTGAAACTCACGTTGAGCTTTCAACAGATTCAAAGCTTTTCTGCTCTTGCGGCGGTCATTCAAGCCCGAAAGAGCCTAACGATTGTGTTTGCCCCGCTTGCAGCGGTATGCCGGGTATGCTCCCTGTTACAAACAAGCACGCAATCGAACTCGCAGTTAAGGCAGGCTTTATGCTTAACTGTAAGATTAATCAGTATACAACCTTCGATAAGAAGAGTTATTACTATCCCGACCTTCCTGCTTCTTACCAGACTACACAGTGGTTCAACCCAATCTGCGTTGACGGTAGCGTAGAAATCGGTGACAGAACAATCGGCATCAAGCAGATTCACCTTGAAGAGGACGCAGGTAAGCTCGTTCACGATGATGCAACAAACACATCACTCGTTGACTATAACAGAACAAGCGTGCCGCTTATCGAAATCGTAAGCCGTCCGGACTTCCGTTCATCAGAGGAAGTTATCACTTACCTCAAGAAGCTCAAGTCAAGCCTTCAGTTTGCAGGAATTTCTGAGTGTGAAGAGGGTGCGATGAGATGCGACGTTAACATTTCAGTCCGTCCTGAGGGCTCAGAAGAATTCGGCGTTCGTGCTGAAATCAAGAATATGAGCTCACTTTCAGAAATCAAGGATGCAATCGAATTTGAAAAGGTTCGTCACGTTGATGCTCTTGAGCGTCATACTGAAATCCTTCAGCAGGAAACACGCCGTTGGGACGATGTCAAGAGACGTACTTTCCCGATGCGTAATAAGGAAACAGCGGCTGATTACCGTTATTTCCCGGACCCGAACCTTATGCCGATCGTAATCGATGACGAATGGCTTGAGGCAATCCGTGCAAGTATGCCGGCAACAGCTGAGGAGCAGAGCATCCGTTACACAGAAATGGGTATCGCTGAGAAAGAAGCAATGGTACTCGCATCAGACAGAAAGCTTTCTGACACATTTGATGCAGTTGTTGCTCTTGGCAGAGCACCGAAATCAGTTGCAAGCTGGATTCTCACAGAGTGTATGGGTAATATGAAACGTCTTGAACTCGATGAGCTTAAGATTGATGCAGCTAAGCTTGCAAGAATCATTGAGCTTGTTGACACAAACGAAATCACTCGTCCTGCAGGTAAGAAGGTTCTTTCAGCTGTGTTTGAGAGCGATGTTGACGTTGACGCTTACTGTGAAGAAAATGGTCTTAATGTTAAGGTTGACGAAGGCTTTATCCTCGAAACAGTACAGCGCGTTGTCAGCGAAAATCCTGACGCAGTTGCTAACTATAAGAGTGGTAAAACAAAGGCTATGCAGGCTCTCTTCGGTCTCATTATGCGTGAGCTCAAGGGTACAGGCGATCCTGTTGTTATCCGTGATCTTCTCCAGAAAGAGTTGGATAAATAATTTTAAAGGAAGCTGGTTTTTTTATCAGCTTCCTTTTTTGTTGACAAACACGTTTACGCTTGCTAAAATTTAACTGTAATTATCAGCATTTTCTCAAACCTCCCTTGCATGGACCGATGGAGGATTCTATACCATCATAAGGAGAATCGCTATGAAAAAAATCGGCAGAGAAGTACTTTTTCTTGAAGCTAAAGGTAATATTCCCCGTAACGGGGAAGGATCATTTATCCGCCTTAATGACGGCAGAATTATGTTCGGATACACCGAATTTGTCGGTAATGACTGGGAGGATGATGCAACGGCAAATATTGCAGTTATATATTCATCTGATGAAGGTGAATCCTGGACTGAACCCCAAATTCTTTTCAGAAAACCTGAGGAAGCGTGGAATATAATGAGTTTTTCCTTCCTTCGTATGGGTAACGGCGATATCGGCGCTTTTTATATTATAAAAAACGATGACAGAACTGACAAAATCGTACTCACTCGCTCATCCGATGAGGGCAGAACCTGGTCTGAGCCGATAAATTGCCTTGACTGCCTTGATGAAGCTGATTATTATGTTATAAACAATGACCGCATAGTAAGGCTTAAAGACGGTAGAATACTTTTTGCAGTTGCAAGGCATACTGTCCTCAATACTGAGCATAATTTCACACCGGGTGTGATCTGCTTCTTTTACTCCGATGATGACGGATATACATGGCAGAAAAACGAAACCGAATTTGTCTGTCCGTTTCCTTCAAATCCTGACGGTTACGAAGAGCCGGGTCTCTATCAGTTCCCCGACGGCAGACTGTGGTGCTATATCAGAACAAGCCTTGGTTTCCAGTTTCAGTGCTTTTCCGAAGATAACGGCACAACGTGGACGACTCCCGAGCCGAATCTTTTCTTTTCATCACCGTGTTCGCCGATGCTCATCAAGGATTGCGGTGAGCTGACGGTCGCTGTGTTTAATCCCTTACCCGAACACCTTTTGCGTGATGACTCAGAACCGTGGGGCAGGACACCGTATGTGATTGCTGTCAGCACGGACAGGGGACTGACGTTCAAAAAAGAAAACGTGTTCTATATCGAAGATGACCTTACAAACGGATATTGCTATCCCTCAATAATCGAATGTACTGACGGTTTCCTCGTTGCATATTACCACTCCAACGGTACAGGTTGCTGCCTTAACAGTACACGTATCACTAAAATCAGTTATGATGAGATTGATATAGTACGAGGAATTACAGAATAAAACAGAAAAAAGAACCAAGGAGAATTGCAGTCGGGGTTATATCAATCCTGTTTATCATCTTTATGTGGATAAAAAACGATATAATCTCAATATACACGACGATGCCGAAAGAACAGATCGGACCTTTGATTGCAACAACAGTTGCTGTGACAGTCCTGAAAGTTGCCATAATTACGGCTGCAGTTCTGCTTGTAAAATGGTTACTTAAGAAAGTCAAAAAATAAATAAGAGATATTTAATGATACAAATTCAGGTTTGTCGGGCAAAGGTTTTCACCTTTGCAGATAATAGATAAGAGATAATATTGAATAGTTGAGAGTCTGCGACGCTGAAATATAATAGCCGATTCAAGTCGTGTATGTAGGGGAGTCGTTTCGGCTCCCGCGGATTACGTACAGATTTTGACGGGACGGGCAACCCGTCCCCTACTATATTGATTTGAAATCTGCTCTACAAACCCGAATTTGCCGAACGCTAACTTTCATAAAGCAGGTGATCGCTTGAAAAACGCAATCAGATCAATCGTTGAGAAACAACTGAATACGAAGGTTAAATCCGTCAGTGAATGTGGTAAAGGCGCAAGTGGCAGTGTTTACAAAGTGAAAATTACAAGCGATCCTTTCGTGTTGGCGGTAAAATCAAGTAAATTCTCTGAAAATTTAATTAAAGAGAAAAATATGCTTGATTATCTATCTGCTCGTGTGTCATATAAAGTTCCGAAAACATATTTCTTTTCTGAAGAAAATGATGCCGCTTTTCTTGCCATGGATTTTATAAAAGGAGTCAGCGGAAAAAAGAAAATTGTCGAATTTATACCCAACAGAAAACGACTGAAAAGCAGTATTATTGATGCACTTATGAATGCTCAGAGTGTTCATAACAATAAATTCGGCAAGTACGATAATTCTGTTTATGATACGTGGAGAGACTATTATAAAGATTATTTTAATGATATTTATGATTTCACAAAAACAAAATATGATAAAAAAGAAATTGAATCAGTTGTAATGGAAGCTGTTGAGCTTATCGGGATTAATCTTGATGAAATATTTAATGAAGTGTCAGATGTATCTTGCTTATGTCACGGCGATTTCTGGATGCCGAACCTGATAGTAAATTTTTGGAAATCTGAGCTTGCAGGTGCAGTTGATCCGTTTGATATGCTTTGGGCAGAGCCCGAATATGAGCTGTTTTGCCTGACACTTGGTTTTGGTGAAAAACTGAAGCTTTATGATGAATATAAAAAGAGAAACAAGACTACAGAATACTGTGACCTGAAGGTTGAGCTGTATGCTCTGTGCAATGAGCTCAACTGGTATATCCTGCTTGGAGAAATGGAGCACAGCTACATTATTTTCAGGGCAGAAAGACTTATTGAACAGATGAAATTAAAAGGCTTGAAGCGAGGATAAAATGGAATTTGTTAAAAAAACACTGATAGAAAAAGGTTGGTCGGGTGACAAAAAATACTGTGCTGTTACCGCTGATGGTAAAAAGTATCTGCTCCGTATAACTCCGCACGGATCGGGCAAAAATCGCAAAGAAATGTTTGAAATGCAGAAAAAATTGGATACTCTCGGTGTGCCGATGTGCAGACCAATCGAAATCGGTGAATGTGACGATGGTACATATGTTGTTCAGTCCTGGATTGAAGGTCAGG
Source organism: Acutalibacteraceae bacterium (assembly GCA_036309125.1). Taxonomy (GTDB): domain Bacteria; phylum Bacillota; class Clostridia; order Oscillospirales; family Acutalibacteraceae; genus CAG-488. Next base: position 5,316 of record JAXJUJ010000009.1, read on the forward strand.
ATGCGAAGGATGTTTTATCTGATTTGGATATTACAAAGCAATATGCTCTCGGGATAGAAGCAGGTAGAATATTAAAGAAAATCCATTCTGTTCCTGCACCTGATGAACAGCCTGATTGGGAAGTTCGTTTTAATAATAAAATGAACAGAAAAATTCAGATGTATAACGATTGTCCGATAAAATTTGACGGTGCAGAACACATAATCAATTACATTGAAAGCAACAGACATCTGCTCAGAAACAGACCGCAATGTTATCAGCACGGAGATTATCATATCGGAAATATGATGATTGAAAACGGTCATATTATAATCATAGACTTTGACCGATACGATTATGGTGACCCTTGGGAGGAATTCAAGAGCATTACCTGGTGTGCACAAGTATCTCCGTTTTTTGCTTCGGGTATGGTCAACGGATATTTTGATAATAACGTACCTATGGATTTTTGGAAACTGCTTGCATTTTATATTAGCCTTGGCACAATCGCCTCTCTAACATGGGCAATTCCTTACGGAGAAGGCGAAGTTCAGACTATGCGAAACCTTGCAAACGAAGTTCTTGAATGGTATGACAATATGCGGAACCCTGTGCCGACCTGGTATATGCCTTACCTCGAACGTAAAAACCTTGTGAAATCCTACCTCGGAAAGACTGTTGAAATCAAAATTGACCGTCCGAAAGGTTACATTCACAAAAAACAAAATTATTCGCTCACATATCCGATAAATTACGGTTATATTCCGGATGTTATAGGCGGTGACGGTGAAGAACTCGACGTGTATTTACTTGGTGTAAATGAGCCTGTGGACGAATATACAGCGAAGGTTATCGGAATAGTGCACCGTCATAACGATGTCGAGGATAAACTGATTGCGGCACCGCAGGGAATGGCTTTCACAAAAGAAGAAGTTGAAAATCAAGTCCGTTTTCAGGAACAGTATTATGAAACTGAAATTGAGGTAACAAAATGAATAGAATTGAAGAAATAGATCAATACGCTGAAACCTATTCCGACCCGCCTGAGCGTGAGCGTATCGCAGGTAGGGGGATAGTTGTCCGTGACGGAAAAATCCTTCTTTCACACGAGCTTAACACGGGTGTTTATATGACACCCGGTGGCGGAATCGAAGAAGGAGAAACTCTTGAGGAATGCTGCCGACGTGAGGTTCGTGAGGAATCAGGTTACGAGGTTGAGCCACTTTTTCAGTTTCTTAAAATCAACGAATACTCTTTTGAAACAAAGTACGTCAGTAATTATTTTGTCTGCGAAGTAACAGGTGAGGGGGAGCAGACTCTTACTGATATTGAAATTGAGCACGGTATAGTTCCTGAATGGGTGAGTATCGAAGATGCTCTGGCTATCTTTGGAACGTTCGATGAAAAAACTCCCGATGTGCGAAGCCTTTACATACGGGAGCTTACAACAATAAATAAATATCTGGAAATAAACAGAACTACCGATTAACTGATCAGTAGTTCTGTTTGAGTTTATTAATGAGGCATAAAAAGACCGTAACTTTATTTTAAAGTTACGGTCGGTTATTAATAGAGTGTTCTGGGTGTACCGAATTTGATCATTTTCTTTGCAACTGAACGCTGTGCGTTTACCATAATTGAAGGGAATACGAAAAGTGATTTCGGTATCATAGTACAGGGAGCGTAATCAGTTACATCATAGAAACCTGCAGCGTATCTTGTAGGAACATATGCTCCGTAAGAGTTCTTTGCATGAACAACAATTTCAGCATATGTTCTGCCGAAACCATCGATTTCAATGTTTTCAAATTTGCCGAAACGTACACTGAACGGATCTTTAAGTCCGCGGGTTACATCCTCTCGCATAGCCTCGAGCATCCAACCCTCTTTGGTTGTCGGAGGACCTGCAGGTGTCATCGGAGCATCGTAACCCGGCTGAGCACCATAATTCGGCTGAGCGCCATAATTCGGCTGAGCACCGTAACCCGGCTGAGCACCGTAATTCGGCTGAGCACCATAATTCGGCTGAGCACCATAATTCGGCTGTGCGCCATAACCCGGCTGAGCACCATAACCCGGTTGAGCACCGTAGTTAGGCTGAGTACCATAAACGGGCTGCGCATTTGCCACGGGAGCCGGAGCGGCTACAGGAGCGGGATTGACTGTAGGTGCAGGAGCTACAGTGTCGGCTGTAGATTCAGCTACTGATGCAGCTTCTGAAACAGGCTCTGATACTGTTTCGGGAACAGGAGCTTCTGCCGAAGGTGTAGGTGTGATCGGAGCTGGATTTTCAACAGGTGCCGGTTCAGGCAATTTAGCACCGCAATTCATACAAAACATACTTCCGTCAGGAAGCTGCTGTCCGCAATTCATACAAAACATTTTAATTTCCTCCTATACAATTAAAATCCTATTATCGCTGAAATAACAAAGTATGTAGCAAGACCTATTATACCGCAACCTGCCATAATAAGTAACCATGATATCAGAAAACTACTGCCGCTCTTAGTGTCAGCTGCGACATAGGTTGATGCAGGGTACCACATACCGTTTATTTTATTAACAGTTACGGTGAAAGGAATACGGTTTCTGCTTGTGTCAGGGTGAATAATATCATAGTAACCGGATACGGCATAGCCTGTCGGAGTATCAGAGATGAAAAACTCGTTATCAGGTGCAAAATAAATGTTAGCAGGATAAGCTACGTTCTGATACTGAAGTGCCTTCGCAAAAAGCAATGCCTGCTGAGAGTCGTTAAGAGGAACACTGTATTGGCTGAGCAGCTGCATATAAGCGTTTTGCGCGGCCTGAATATTGTAATTTTTCATAATGACCTCCGGAATAATTTTAATCAAGTATAGCTTATTTAAAAGGAATAAGCAAGAGAAAATGTGGTTTTATTTTAAATCGGAAAAACAATCATAAAGTGACCTGTTTCAATTCAAATATCCGTAGAAATATTTATAGCAATGTGATATAATTATTCAGAAATAGTGATTCGAGGTGGTATTTGTGTTCAGAGATTTACTAAGGAAGAAACAAAAACTCTCACCGGATGAGTGTAAGGAAATACTCAAACAAGAGGTGCGCGGTGTACTTGCCGTTAATGGTGATGACGGTTATCCGTATGCTCTGCCTATTAACTTTTACTTTGACGAGGAAAGTAATAAGATTTACTTCCACAGCTCAAAGATTGGTCATAAGCTCGATGCAATTTCGAAAAGTGATAAGGTGTCTTTTTGTGTTTATGATAAGGGATATCACAAGGACGGTCACTGGTCGCTCAATATCAGAAGTGTGATAATATTCGGACGTATTCATCTTGCAGAGGATTGGTCTGATGAGCTGATGGTAGATTTCTGTAAGCGGTTTACTGACGATACAGACTATATCTATAGCGAAATTGAAAAATTCAGAAATAACACTGCTGTTCTTTGCCTTGAAATAGAGCATATTACGGGAAAACTCGTCAATGAAGCCTGATAACTACTCAGTCTGTCGTTTCTTCATCCTCTGCCAACTGATAAAACCGTGTATATCATTGAATAAAAAAGCAACGAAACAGACTACGACAGAGATATAGCGGATATCAGTAATACTTGCCAGTATCCATAAAATAATGAGAATGATATCGTTTGCGGCATAAGCCAGAGCGAAATACGGACTTCTGCGGAAGGTCAGATATACGGCAATAAAACTTGTAGTGACTGACAGGGTGCTGGGCAAAATATTTGCTGTGTTAAAATGCTCTAAAACGAAGTAGAATATAATGGTTACGAGGATAGTTGCAAACCACAGAAACACTTGCTCAGCCTTACTTATGCTGTTTACCTTTACTTCTGCTTTGTTGCCCTTGTACGGGTTGCGAAGCCACGAAATCAAAGCGAACACTGCCATCGGCATTGTCATTCCGAGATAGGTTACCATTTCTCCGTAATAAGTGTAGGTGTAAGAAATAATTCCATACAGCAGACTGAAAACAACCATCAGCAGCTGTCCCAACGGATTGCCTTTTGCGCTGAATATCAGCGAGGTTACACCGATTAAAGACGATGCGAGTGTCAGATAATTTGTTCTGTCAAAACTAATGAATGAAACTATTATCACAAATACAGAAGCTGACCATAGAATAATTTCAAGCTTAGAAAAGTAGTTAAAAATTTTTCTCATAATAACCTCTAAAAAAGAAGCATCCGCGTACACATCTTCTAAGACCTAACGATGTGTAAACGGATGCTTTATTGGCATCTTTCTACCCGGTGGCAGATTATATCTTATTGTATCACGTGCTGTATAAAAAGTCAATTTGTCAGGTTGATTTATATGGTCAAAATATGCTATAATTCGAAATATAAATTATATTTTTTGGGTGATTTTTATGAGCAAAAAGCCTAATGTGTTATTCATAGTGACTGATGATCAGCGCTTTGATACGATCCACGCTCTTGGTAATGATGAGATTATAACACCTAATCTCGATAAATTAGTATCAAGAGGAACATCCTTTGTCCGTGCACATATTTCAGGCGGTACCTGCGGTGCTGTCTGTATGCCCAGCCGTGCAATGATTCTGTCAGGAAGAAATCCTTTTCACCTTGAAGAGCTTGGCGGTAATATTCCTCCCGAACATAAAACTCTCGCAGAAACCTTTAAAAATAACGGGTATGAAACAATAGGCCTCGGCAAATGGCATAATGGTTGTCCTGCATATGCCCGAAGCTTTACACAGGGTGCGAAAATCTTCTTTGGCGGCATGTGGGATCATTGGAATGTCCCTACGTGTCGTTACGATCCCACGGGAAAATATGATAATGTCATAAACTTTGTGGTTGATTTTTATAAAGATAATCATCCTCAGCCTCAGCACTGCGACGAATTTGATCCCGGCAAGCATTCAAGTACGCTGCTTACAGATTCTGCTATCGAGCTTCTCGGTAAAAATGCAGGTAAAGACAAGCCGTTTTTTATGTATCTTGCTTATCTTGCACCTCATGACCCGAGGACGATGCCTGACAGCTTTCGTAAAATGTATGATGAAGAAAAAATCACTCTTCCGCCAAACTTTCAGGAAATTATTGATACAAATTATCCTCTTATGGTGCACCGTGACGAGGCTCTTGCTGCATATCCGAGAGACGAAAAAGAAATCAAGCGACATATCGCTGAATATTTTGCGATGATAACCCATCTTGATTATGAAATAGGCAGGCTTCTTGATGCCCTTCATGAATCAGGAGAGGAGGATAATACAATTATTGTATTCACAGGTGATAACGGTCTTGCTGTCGGTCAGCACGGATGGCTGGGCAAAGAGGATATTTATGAGCACGGAGTTCGTATTCCGCTTGTTATGGCAGGACCCGGAATCGCAAAAAACAAGCGAAACGATGCATATGTTTATCTTTATGATATTTTCCCCACCTTGTGTGAGAAGATCGGAATAGAGACTCCTTCTTCGGTTGACGGAAAAAGCTTCGCTTCACTTCTTGACGGTGAACACGGTGAAAGCTTCCGAACAGAGCTTTATCTGATTTTTGATCAGTTTGTCCGTGGTGTTAAGGATGACCGCTACAAGCTTATTGAATATCGTAACGGTGACGAGGCCGAGGATAAATGGACGTTTCTTTACGATATTAAAAATGATCCATGGGAGACAAAAAATCTTGCTCAGGAGGAAGAATACGCTGATAAGGTAGCCGAAATGCGAGAAAAAATCCTGAATCACCGTGATGAATGGGAGGAGCAGACTCATCCTTGGGGTGTTGATTTCTGGAAAAGATTTTAAGTGTCTTCGCTGAAAGATGCTACTGTTTTCCTGATTAATTCAGACTTATGACAGCATGGCAGTCTGATTTGTGAAAATTTGAAAATTTACAGATGCATAGGGAAACAGTATAAATCCGAACCCGTTTTTTACGGGTGGATTTCCGCTATCCCTTCGTTAAAATACTCGCAAATCCGTGAGGATTTGCTGTGTTTTGTGCCTTGGTATACCAAAAATCTCCCTCGTAAAAAATCTGCGACCAAAAAGGCGAAGATTTTTATTGGATTTTCGGTGGTTGAGAGCGCAGGAAGGCTGATGCCTTTCAAACTCGAAACGCCGGAAAGCCTTGAAAAGAACGGCTTTTTGGCGAGTTCGGATTTATACCGTTTCCCTAATGGTGGTGATATTGTGTACGATAGAATAAGAGGTCTTCGGGAAGACCGTGATCTGTTTCAGAAAGATATCGCTGAGTATCTCAACTGTACACAGGTCTGCTATTCAAGGTATGAATTGGGAATGAGGGACATTCCGACAGATGTGCTGATAAAGCTTGCAGAATATTACGGAACAAGTACGGATTATCTTCTTGGCCGCACGGACGAGATCAATCCTTATCCTCGAAAAAAATAAGAGCAGTAATGACGTTTGTGATCATTACTGCTCTTTAATTATTTATTCAATTATTCAGCGACCTTAACGCCGAGAGTTACCTTCTCACCGTTGATGTTCCACTCAGCTGTTGTGCCGAGTGCTTCGCCTGTAACGATTTCTTCTGCAACAACTGTTGTGAAGATCATATCCTTATTCTTTGTGATAAGCTCTGCAATCTTGTCGTTACCTGAAACTGAGATGATGATTCGGTCTGTTACGTTGAAGTCAGCATCCTTACGCATTGTCTGGATTTTGCTGATGATTTCACGTACAAAGCCTTCTTCGATAAGCTCAGGTGTAAGCTCTGTGTCGATTGCAACTGTTACGCCGAAGTCTGAAACAGAGAAGAGACCGCTCTTCTGGATTGTTTCAATGAGAAGATCGTCTGCTGTGAGTTCGATTTCACCGATGCTGATTGTAAGCTTGATGCAACCGTTAGCGTCGAGCTCCTTCTTTGCAGCTGTACCGTCAAGCTCTGTGAGAAGGTTGCGGATTTCGCCGAGCTGCTTGCCGTACTTCGGTCCGAGTGTCTTGAGCTGCGGCTTGAAGTTGTAGCTTACAAGGTCGTTTGCTTCGTCAACGAATGTGATTTCCTTGACGTTGAGTTCTTCCTTGATGATGTCTGCATAGTATCCGTCAAGGCTGACACCAACGCCTGCATTAACAAGCATTGAGCCGAGAGGCTGACGGTTCTTGATGTTAGCACCGTTACGTGCTGTACGTCCGAGACCAACGATATTGAGAACGATGTCCATATTCTTTTCAAGCTCTGCGTCAACGAAGTCATTGTTAACTTCGGGGAATGAGCAGAGGTGGATGCTTTCGGGAGCGTCCTTATCAACTGAACATACAAGGTTCTGATAGATGTCCTCAGCCATAAACGGAATCATCGGAGCAGCTGTCTTCGCAACTGTAACGAGTGTGTGGTAGAGTGTGAGGTAAGCGTTGATCTTATCCTCATCGAGCTCCTGCTTCCAGTAACGCTCACGGCAACGGCGGACATACCAGTTACTCATCTCGTCAACGAACTCCTGAAGTGCCTTACAAGCTTCGGGGATTCTGTAGTTTTCGAGGTTGTTGTCAACAGTGCCGACCATTGTGTTGAGCTTTGAAAGAAGCCACTTGTCCATTACTGAAAGGCTGTCATACTTAAGCTCATACTTTGTCGGGTCAAACTCGTCGATGTCTGCATAGAGAACATAGAAAGCGTATGTGTTCCAGAGTGTACCCATGAACTTACGCTGACCCTCTGTAACTGCCTTGCCGTGGAAACGGTTCGGAAGCCACGGAGCTGAGTTTGTATAGAAATACCAACGGATAGCGTCTGCACCGTAGGTTTCAAGCGCATCAAACGGGTCAACTGCATTACCCTTTGACTTACTCATCTTCTGACCGTTTTCGTCCTGAACGTGACCGAGAACGATAACGTTTTTGAACGGAGCCTTATCGAAGATAAGAGTTGAGATAGCAAGAAGTGAATAGAACCAACCTCTTGTCTGGTCAACAGCCTCTGAGATGAAGTCTGCAGGGAACTGTGACTCAAAGAGTTCTTTATTTTCAAACGGATAGTGGTGCTGAGCGAAGGGCATTGCGCCTGAGTCGAACCAGCAGTCGATAACTTCGGGAACTCTCTTCATTTCGCCGCCGCATTCCGGACACTTGATTGTAACAGCGTCGATGTACGGACGGTGAAGCTCGATGTCATCAGGACAGTTATCTGACATGCTCTTGAGCTCTTCAATGCTGCCGATTGAATGTCTGTGACCGCATTCGCATTCCCAGATGTTAAGCGGAGTACCCCAGTAACGGTTACGGCTGATACCCCAGTCCTGGACGTTAACAAGCCAGTCGCCGAAACGTCCCTTACCGATGCTTTCGGGAATCCAGTTGATTGTGTTATTGTTCTTGATAAGGTTATCCTTAACCTTAGTCATTTCGATGAACCAAGACTCTCTTGCATAGTAGATAAGCGGAGTGTCACAGCGCCAGCAGAACGGATAGTCATGCTCAAACTTCGGAGCTGAGAAGAGAAGCTTTCTGTCCTCAAGATCCTGAAGGATAGGCATATCGGCATCCTTTACGAAGAGACCGCCGAAAGGTGTGTTGTCTGTCATATGACCTGAACCGTCAACGAACTGAACGAACGGAAGATCATACTTTCTGCCGACCTTTGAGTCATCTTCACCGAATGCGGGAGCAATGTGAACGATACCTGTACCGTCTGACATTGTAACGTAGCTGTCACAAGTTACAAAGAAGCCCTTTTTCTTCTGCTTTGCTGCAACTTCACCTGCGCAAGCGAAGAGAGGCTCATATTCTTTTCTTTCGAGGTCTGTGCCGACATACTTTTCAAGGATTTCGTATGCAGGTGCATCCTCAGTTGCAAGCGAGCCGAGAACCTTGTCGAGAAGCTCAACTGCCATATAGTAAGTGAAGCCGTCTGCTGCCTTTACCTTTGCGTACTCGTCTTTCGGGTTAACGCAAAGTGCAACGTTTGACGGAAGGGTCCACGGTGTTGTTGTCCATGCGAGGAAGTATGCATCCTCACCGACTACCTTGAAACGAACGATAGCTGAACGCTCCTTGACGTTCTTGTAACCCTGTGCCACCTCGTGTGATGAAAGCGGTGTACCGCAACGGGGGCAGTAGGGAACGATTTTGAATCCCTTGTAGATAAGACCCTTGTCATAAATCTGCTTGAGTGCCCACCACTCTGATTCGATGAATGTGTTGTGGTAAGTAACATACGGGTCGTTCATATCAGCCCAGAAGCCGACTGTGAATGAGAAGTCTTCCCACATTCCCTTGTACTTCCAGACGCTTTCCTTACACTTTTCGATGAACGGCTCAAGACCGTATTCTTCAATCTGCTCTTTACCGTCAAGACCGAGAAGCTTTTCAACCTCAAGCTCAACAGGAAGACCGTGTGTGTCCCAACCTGCCTTACGGGGTACCTGGTAACCCTTCATTGTACGGTAACGGGGGATCATATCCTTGATAACACGTGTGAGCACGTGACCGATATGAGGTTTGCCGTTAGCTGTCGGCGGACCGTCATAGAAAACGTAGGACGGACCCTTCTTCTCACAAGTCTTTTCGAAGATCTTGTTTTCTGCCCAGAACTTTTCGATTGACTTTTCGCGTTCAACGAAGTTCATATTGGCGGGAACTTTCTTGTACATTCAATACACTCCTTACTCATTGTGAATAGGAAAAATAAAAACCCGTCCTGTGTGAAACAGGACGAGAAAACTCGCAACCACCTATTCAACATACTATAATATGCGTTCCTTTTAACGGGGGACAACCGTCAGGGCTTACTGATTTCAGCCCGAAGCTCAGAAGTGATTTTCAGCAAGGTGTACATCGCACCGGGCTTACACCGTCCCCGGTTCGCTAAGGCTTCGCACAGTGCCTACTGTCTTCGTCATCGCCGTTCTTTATTACATTATAAATAAAGATATCATAAATAGTGTTTAGTGTCAAGGAAAAAAACACGTCACTTGACACGATAAAAACTGTAAAAACCCTATAAAAACTGAAAGAAATTACAAAAATGATAAATATTTAACAATTTACACAAAAAAATATTGAATAAAAATCCATATTTGACAAACTTTTTTCGTCTTTAGATGTTTACATCTTGCGTTAAAAGTGTTATTATTTACGGTGGTAAAATAAATTGCTATATTTATCAATATAACTCTAAGGAGGAAAAAGCAAATGGCAAGAATCAAGCAAACCATGGACGGTAATACCGCTGCTGCTCACGTATCTTATGCGTTTACAGAAGTTGCAGGTATTTATCCTATCACACCGTCAAGCCCCATGGCAGACTATGTTGACCAGTGGTCAGCACAGGGCAGAAAGAACATCTTCGGCACAACAGTTAAGGTTGCAGAAATGCAGTCAGAAGCAGGTGCTGCAGGTACAGTACACGGCTCACTCGCAGCAGGTGCTATGACAACAACTTACACAGCTTCTCAGGGTCTTCTTCTTATGATCCCGAACATGTACAAAATCGCAGGTGAACTTCTTCCCAGCGTTTTCCATGTATCAGCTCGTTGCGTAGCTTCTCACGCTCTTAATATCTTCGGTGACCATTCAGACGTTTATGCTTGTCGTCAGACAGGTTTCGCAATGCTCGCTGAAACAAACACACAGGAAGTTATGGACCTTGGTGCAGTTGCACACCTCACAGCTATCGAAAGCCGTGTTCCGTTCATCAACTTCTTCGACGGCTTCCGTACATCTCACGAGCTCCAGAAGATCGAGATCTGGGACTACGAAGACCTCAAGGAAATGTGCGATATGGATGCTGTTAACGCATTCCGTGCACGTGCTCTTAATCCTGAGCATCCTGTAATGCGTGGTTCTCACGAGAACGACGACATCTTCTTCCAGCACCGTGAAGCTTGTAACAAGTACTATGATGCAGTTCCCGCAATTGCTGAGAAGTACATGGACAAGGTTAACGCTAAGCTTGGTACAGACTATAAGCTCTTCAACTACTACGGCGCAGCTGACGCAGAGAACGTTATCGTTGCTATGGGTTCAATCTGTGACGTTGCAGAAGAAGTTATCGACTATCTCCTTGCTAAGGGCGAGAAGGTTGGTCTTATCAAGGTTCGTCTTTACAGACCTTTCTCAGTTGAGAAGTTTGCAGAGGCTGTTCCTGCATCATGTAAGAAGCTCGCTGTTCTTGACAGAACAAAGGAGCCCGGTTCAATCGGTGAACCTCTTTACCTCGACGTTATCGCAGCTCTTGCAGCAGCAGGTAAGTCAGGCATCCAGGTAATCGGCGGCCGTTACGGTCTCGGTTCAAAGGATACACCTCCGTCAAGCATCTTCGCAGTATATGATGAACTTGCAAAGGATGCTCCGAAGGCTCACTTCACACTTGGTATCAACGACGACGTTACTTACCTCTCACTTGAAGAGAAGGCTGCTCCGAACACAGCTGCAGAAGGCACAATCGAGTGTAAGTTCTGGGGTCTCGGCGGTGACGGTACTGTTGGTGCTAACAAGAACTCAATCAAGATCATCGGTGACCACACAGACAAGTTTGTACAGGCTTACTTCCAGTACGACTCAAAGAAGACAGGTGGTATCACTGTTTCTCACCTTCGTTTCGGTGATAAGGCTATCAAGAGCCCCTACTATGTAAACAAGGCAGACTTCGTTGCTTGTCATAACCCCTCATACATCGAGAAGGGCTTCAAGATGGTTAACGACGTTAAGCCGGGCGGTACATTCCTCATCAACTGCCAGTGGGATGAGAAAGAGCTTGCTGAAAAGATGAACGCTGAAACAAAGCAGTACATCGCTAAGAACAACATCAAGCTTTACACAGTTAACGCTATCGACCTCGCTCAGAAGGTTGGTATGGGTAAGAGAACAAACACAATTCTCCAGGCTGCATTCTTCGCACTTGCTAAGGTTATGCCTATCGAGGAAGCTGTTGACTACATGAAGGCAGCTGCTAAGAAGTCATACGCTAAGAAGGGTGACGACGTTGTTAAGTGCAACTGGGATGCTATCGATGCAGGTGTTTCTGCTTATGTAGAAATCGAAGTTCCTGCAGAGTGGGCAGATGCTGCTGATTCAGCAGAAGCAGTTAAGACAGAAGGTCCTGCTAAGCTCACAAAGATGGTTGACAATATCATGAAGCCTGTTGGCCGTATGGACGGTTACAGCATTTCTGTTTCAGACTTCATGGATCACGCTGACGGTACATTCGAGCAGGGTGCATCAGCATATGAGAAGCGCGGCGTTGCAGTTATGGTTCCTGAGTGGAATGCAGAAACTTGCGCAAAGTGTAACAAGTGTGCTTATGTTTGTCCGCACGCTACAATCAGACCTTTCGCTCTCAGCGAAGAGGAAGTTGCAGCTGCTCCTGCAATTATGAAGAAGGCTCCGAAGCCGATCGTAAAGACAAACTACACTTATACTCTTGCAGTATCACCGATGGATTGTATGGGTTGCGGCGTCTGCGTAGGCGTTTGTCCGACAAATTCACTCGTTATGGTATCTCGTGAGAGCCAGGATGCACAGCAGGCAGCATTTGACTACTGTGTAGCTAATGTAACAGAAAAGGCTGAAACAACAGAGAAGATGACTGTTATTTCAAGCCAGTACAAGAAGCCGTTGCTTGAGTTCTCAGGCTCATGTGCAGGTTGTGCTGAAACAGCTTATGCTCGTCTCATCACACAGCTCTACGGCGACAGAATGTATATCTCTAACGCAACAGGTTGTTCATCAATCTGGGGTGGTCCGGCAGCTACATCACCGTACACAACAAACAGCAAGGGTCAGGGTCCTGCATGGGCTAACTCACTCTTCGAGGATAACGCTGAGCACGGTTATGGTATGTACCTCGGTCAGAACGCAATCCGTAACAGCCTCATCGAAAAGGTTAAGGCTGCTGCAGAGTGCGAAAATGCTACAGCTGAGCTCAAGGCAGCTTGTGAAGCTTACCTTGCAACAGTAGCAGACGGCGCAAAGAACGGCGCTGCAACAGACGCTCTTATCGCTGAACTCGAGAAGTGCGGCTGCGATGCTTCTAAGGAAATCCTCGCTCAGAAGGAATACCTTTCAAAGAAATCTGTATGGATCTTCGGTGGTGACGGTTGGGCATACGACATCGGCTTCGGCGGTGTTGACCACGTTCTTGCATCAGGTGACGATGTAAACATCATGGTATTCGATACAGAGGTTTACTCAAATACAGGCGGACAGGCATCAAAGGCTTCTCAGGTAGGTCAGGTTGCTCAGTTCGCAGCAGCAGGTAAGGCAATCGCTAAGAAGAGCCTTGCAGAAATCGCAATGTCATACGGTTACGTTTACGTTGCACAGATCGCTATGGGTGCTGATATGAACCAGACACTCAAGGCAATCATGGAAGCTGAAGCATATCCGGGACCGTCAATCATCATCGGTTACGCTCCTTGCGAAATGCACTCAATCAAGGGTGGTATGATCAACTGCCAGGCTGAAATGAAGAAGGCTGTTGACTGCGGTTACTGGAATATGTTCCGTTACAACCCGGCACTCAAGGCAGAAGGTAAGAATCCGTTCATCCTCGATTCTAAGACTCCTGCAACAGAGGGCTACCGTGCATTCCTTCTCAACGAAGCACGTTATGCATCACTTACACGTGCATTCCCCGAAAGAGCTGAAGCACTCTTCGCTAAGGCTGAAGCAGACGCTAAGGATCGTTATGCTCACCTCGAGAGACTCGCTAAGATCTACGGTACAGAGGAATAATCGAGACTTAATAAAATTAACGGCGATCGGTAAAACGGTCGCCGTTTTTGCATATAATGTAGTAGTATCGGCAAGGCGGAAAATGTGAAAAAAATATCAAATTGAATTATTCATAAGAGTATGCAGAATGCTATGGGTGAGAAGTGTAAAGTTTTTTGTCAACTTGCACAAACCTCCTTGATTTAAACGACACTTCGATCACTATATGTTGTGCAATTTGATAAAAATGACCAAAAATAGTTAGAAATACTCAAAATTTACTTGAAAAATAACGAAGATTATACTATAATTCCAATTGAGGAAAAGTGTTTCCGCAGGTGTTGCTTACGGGCAGCTTAACCCAAAAGCGGTACTAACGTTATACCACTTTCCGGACGAATGGAGACCGGATCCTCAAAATATTTTATAGGAGGAATTGTTATGGCCACAAAGATCATTTCATTCATCTTGTCAATCATCATGACCATTATGACCAGTATTTTCCCGGGCTTCGTATGGCCGGGCACTGAGACAATGGAAACAGGCGCATTCTTGGAACAGGTTGGAGCTGCATTTGGTTACCAGGTTCCCGACACAGGCGATACATACTATGGTGTAGAGCCGGGCGACGAGTATTATGACGCTGTTGCTGCAGCGGCAGAATATGACGTTCTCGTTGACTATGACGAAATCAAGGTTTTCGAAAATGCGGACACAGAGTTTGTTGCAACTGTTCTCGTTAACGCTGCAGGTCTCGAAATCGACGAGACAGCAGAAATCGCTAACGCTGCAGAGTTTGCAAACATCGCTAAGGTTTCCACAGCTGTTGTTAATGGCATCATCCCCGTTGAAGACGACGGTACAGTAAGCACTGCTGACATGTCAGTAAATGACATCACAGCTGCTATCGCTGTTGCAGTAGGTCTTCGTTTCGTCCCTGAAGACGTTGTTGACGAATTTGACCTCGTTGACGGCGTTAAGACAGTGGACACTTATGCAGTAGAAGACGATTCAATCGTTCTCGATGCAGAAGCAGACATCGTTGCAGGTGACGTTTTCGTTACTGACGACGCTGCTTTCAAGGCAGAGGCTGTAGAAATCGTTGACGGTCAGAAAGTTGTTGAGACTTCTGACGTTGCAATCAACGAAGTAATCGAAAAGGTTGACTTCGAAGGTTCAACAGACGTTAACTTCGGTACAGCAAAGCTTATCGATGGTAACGGCGAAGTTATCAGCGAAGGTCTCTTCGACACAGAAGGTCTCTCAGCAGAGCAGATCGACAACATCATCCACGGTATCCTTCTCACAATCGGCGAAATCAGCTTCTCAATCGGCGATTTCGACATCAGTGCAGAGGCTACAAAGACAGGTCTTGATTTCTCAATCGGAACATCTCCTGTTGATGGTGTTACTGTTACTAAGGACTACTCTCTTACAAACCTTTCAATCGATGCTAAGGCTGACGTAAACATCAAGACACTCAGCTTTAACGAGGTTTACCTCAATGCATCATACGATCTCGTTGACAAGACAACTATCGCTGGTTCTTACTACAAAGAGTTCGGCGAGGAAGTTAAGACAGAAGGCGAGAAGCTTGAAGCTGGTAAAGTTTTCAACGATCTCGTTAACAAGTACATCCTCAGCGAGTTCGACTCATCATCAATCAAGCTCTTCACAGTAGTTGTTCCTCTCGGCACAACTCCGCTTACATTCAACTTTGACATTATGCTTCACATCGGTGTTAACGGCAGAATGACAATCACAGTTGTTTCAGAAGAGTTCCACGGCGTATCTGTTATCAACAACAAGGTAAGCAAGGTTAGCGATTCTAAGGTTATCGACCGCGTAGTAGATATCTACGGTGAATTCGAAATCATGCTTGGTCTTGGCATTGGTCTCGGCCTCTTCGGATACACAATCGTTGACGTAGAAGTTTACGGTGGTATCGGTGCTTGGGTTGAAGCTACAGCTCGTTTCGTTGACGAAAACGGCAACCCCGTATTCCAGTCAACATACGCTGTACCGGTTGACTACCTCGCAGAAGTAGCAGCAGGTATGGACTTTGAAGGTGACATCGAAATCAGCGGTCACGCTGACGTATACGGCATCCTCAAGGTTGGCGTTGGTGAAAACAGCGTTCTGAGTCTCGTTGGTCTTTGCAAGACATGGACTATCTATGACAGAACAAACGCTACATTCGCTTCATTTGAATTTGAAGTATAATGTAAACTGAATTTTCGGCCGTCGGGGGAAACTCCGACGGCTTTTTCTTTTTTTGTGGGAACGGGTGACCGTTCTTTTTTTGTTTACAAAATGTTCCCATTTGATTTAAAAAGAATTAAAAAAGAAATGTAATTATAATGATGTCGGAGCGTGACGGAATTTTTTGAAATATTTTTAAGTTTTTGATAAAAATAACCTCAAAAAGATTTGCAAACTTCGTTAAAAGTGGTATAATATCCTGTAACTATACGATTTAAATGGGGTTTTGTTTATTTTCACAAAATTTCAGTTGTCGTAGAAAAAATAAGCCGGATTGCATAATGAGCAAAAGGCTTTGAAAGGATTGTTCTTATGGCTGACAAAAATGCAAAAACGAAGCTTAATTACCCTAAAACCATATTAACGGGATTCGGCTTCCTTGCAACATCGATCGCATGGGCAGTTTATGACCCATACATCACAAAGATTCTTAACAAGATTCTTTCAGACAACATTCTCATCGAAAGATGGAGTGAGGCTTTGGGAAAAGCTATCCCTTGGATCGGCAAATTTGCAGAGGCTCAGGGTGAAAGCACAGCAGCTCTCGGCGGCGGATTCACTCTTGTTCCATTGTTCATCGGTATTATTATGACATTTGATAACATCTTTGGTGTTATCTTCCAGCCGACTTTCGGTAAGCTTTCTGACAACTGTCACTCAAAGCTTGGTAAGCGTCGTCCGTTTATCGTAAGCTGCGCACCGATTTCGGCAGTTCTCTTTACACTTATTCCTATCGTTTCGCTTAATATGCCTACGTGGCTTACACAGATTCAGGCAAGCAGAGGTATTACTCTTACCGAAACAGCTGAAGACGGAATAATTCTTGCGTCAACGATGTTTGTAGTTATTCTTTTTGTTTTCTCAATGTCATTGTGGAGAGCTCCCGTTGTTGCTCTTATGCCTGACCTTACACCGCCGCACCTTCGTTCAGAGGGTAACGCAGTTATCAACCTTATGGGTGGTATCGGTTCAGCTGTAGGTATGGTTGCAGGTACTCTCGGTATCGCACTCTGCACACTTATCGCAGGCTACTCAAAGGCTCAGATCAAGGCAAACGAAACTCTTTCCTTCCCCTATGTATTCTTTATCGGTTCTCTCGTTATGATTATCGGTATGCTCGTTCTTCTCTTCTTCGTTAAGGAAGAGGACACAAGCATCAAGCTCAAGGGCGAAATGAACCAGTATGCTGACGCTAAGGCAAAGAGAAAGGCAGAAAAAGAAGCAGCAAAAGCTCATAAGGCAGCACTCAAGGCTGAAAAGCTTACAAAGGCAGAAAGAAAGAGCCTTATCTTTATGCTCGGTTGTCTCTTCTTCCTCTTCTGCGGTACAAATGCAATTACAACATTCTTCTCATTGTTTGCTCAGGAAATCCTTCATATGATCACTTCTGAAGCAACATTCATTATGCTTATCTTTGCAGTCTGCTCAGGTGTTGCAGCTCTTCCTGCAGGTAAGCTTGGTAAGAAGTTCGGTAGAAAAAAGACAATCCTTGGTGGTATTTCTGTTTTCCTTGCAGCGTTTATCGTATTCTTCGCAGTGTTCCTTGTAATGCTTGGCGGAAAAGATCTTTCAATCAAGAGCTATGTTGAGGTTAATAACGCTTACATTGCTGTTAATGATCAGATCAACGATTACAATGCTGAAGCAAGTGATGCAGCTAAAGAAGCAGGCAAAGAGATTTCTGAGGATGAAGTTATCACAATGGATAAGTACATCGAATACAGAGTTGCACTTGAAAGCGGCAAGGATGTCTCAGACTATACTTATTACGTAGAGTTTGATAAGTACTTTGCTGAAAATGCAGGTGTAAATACAGAAAAGGCTGTTATCGCTGTTGCAAATGACACTCTTTCAGTTGAAACATCTGAGTTCGGTGCATCAATGCAGGCTATCTCAGATTCAGTAGCAGGTATCACAAAGATTCTTCGTATCCTTATTTATCCCGTTCTTATTCTTGGCGGTGCAGCTAATATGTTTATCACCGTTAATACACTTCCGCTTGTCCTTGATATCGGCGGCGTGGCAAAGGTCGGTACATTTACAGGCTACTATTACACAGCAACATTCTCAGCTCAGATTGCAGCTCCGATTGTTTACGGCTTCATCAGAATGTTTGCCGGAACGTATATGTCGCTGTTCTACTTCAGCCCGATAATGTTTGCGATGGCAATAGCCTTCCTTGTATTTGTTAAACACGGTGAATCCAAGATCACGGATGAAATGATCAAAGAAGCTCGTATGGCAGAGGATTAATTAATAAAATTGGAGGAGAAAATAATGGCAGAAAAAGCCTTATTAGAAATCAAAAACCTCAGAAAGAGCTACGGCTCTCATGAGGTTCTCAAGGGAATAACATTTGATATTCCTAAGGGGCAGATCGTCGGACTTCTCGGTCCTAACGGCTGCGGTAAATCGTCAATGATCAAGTCTATCGTAGGACTTATCAATGACTATCAGGGTGAAATTCTCATCAACGGTCAGGCTCCCGGAGTTGAGTCAAAGAAGGTTGTTGCATATCTTCCGGAGAGAAACTACCTTCCGCCGTGGATGACACCGAAATCAGCAATCAACTATGTGGCTGATTTCTATAAAAACTTTGACAAGGAAAAGGCTCTTGCTATGGCTCAGACTTTTGAGCTTAATATGAAGCAGAAGCTCAAGACTATGTCAAAGGGTCAGCAGGAAAAGCTTCACCTTATCCTTGTTATGTGCCGTAAAGCAGACCTTTACGTGCTTGACGAACCTCTTGGTGGTGTTGACGTTGTTGCAAGAGATTTTATTCTCGAAACAATCCTCAGAAATCACGCAGAGAACTCAACAATCCTTCTCTCAACTCACCTTATCTATGACATCGAGAGAATTCTTGACCGTGTAATTATGGTTAAGGGTGGTACACTTGCTGTAAACACTAAGGTTGAAAACATCAGACAGAACGGAAATACAGTTGAAAACTTGTTCAGGGAGGTGTTCAGCAATGTTTGGTAAGCTTCTCAAGCATGACTTTATCGCAACGGGTAAGATTATGGGTATCATCTATGCAGTTTTTGCAGGTGTTGCTCTTTATCTTGTAGGTTCTGTTGCTATCAGCGGAAACGAGCTGGACTCTATTCCTGAAATGCTCAGCTATATTTTGCTGTGTCTCACAGCTTTTGCAAACTTCATTATGACAGCTGTTGTCGTAATGCGTAACTTCCAGACAAGCCTTTACGGCGATCAGGGTTACCTTACATTCACTCTTCCGGTCAAGAGCTCTTCAATCCTTTTTTCAAAGACTTTTGTTTCAATTTTCTGGTATCTTGCAGCTTTCGGTACATTGTACCTCACAGCAATGATCGCTCTCTGGGCGATGGGAGAAATGATGGGCGACGAAGGCCTCGGACTCATTGATATGCTTCTTTCTATGGTGCAGGAAGGTCTGAGCGTTACAGTTGTTATCATATATGCTATCGCTGAGTTTATTAAGTTCTTCTTCCTTGTAGTTGCAGTTACTATGACAGCGTTCTTCGCTATTACAGTTTCAAACACAAGACCCTTCCAGAAGCACTACGCACTTTTCACAATGCTTTTCCTTACAGTTACAGACATTGTGGTGCTTAAATTTACAGACATTGTAACTGAATATATCCATATCGGCTTTAATTACAACTATTTCACAGGTAAAATCAAGTTTGCTGCAGGTGTGGATGCGCAGGCAGCCCTTGTACACATTGATATCGCAGGACCTATCACACTCGTTCTCATATGCATAGGTTTGTTTATCGGAACACATATGCTTATGAAGAAAAAGATTAATCTCAGATAATGCGTATCGGTATTTTCGGCGGCACATTTGATCCGCCACATTCAGGGCATAAGAAGTATGCGGATGAGGTTTTCAGAAAGCTCTCTCTTGACAGACTTCTCGTAATTCCCACAGCGACACCTCCGCACAAAGGTGGCAAAAATCCGATCGACAGTGCAGATCGACTTGCAATGGTCCGGATACTTTTTGCCGATGACAGTGACGTTGAGGTAAGCGATATGGAAATCACTCGCGGAGGAAGAAGTTACACTTACGAAACGGTAACTCTCCTTCGTGAGATTTATCCTGATGACGAGCTGTTTTTTATTCTCGGCTCGGATATGCTGCTCTCTTTTCACTCGTGGCGCAATCCTGAAGTGATTCTCTCACACGTTAAGATCTGCGCAGTGACGAGAACGGACAGCATAAATAAAGAAATGCTTCAGGAATACATAGAAAAGTATTTTCCTGAGCAAAAAGACAGATTCATCACCTGTGATTTTGATCCTGTCGAAATCAGCTCCACTCAGATTCGTGATGCGATCCGCAGAGGTGAAGATGTTGAGGGGCTTCTGGATGTACAGGTTATGGAATATATAAAAGAAAAGGAGTTATACCTTTGAACGGCTGGACTGATGAAAAAATCATTGAACTCATAAGGTCGAAGCTGGAGTTAAGACGCTTTCAGCACAGTCTTAACGTTGCGGAAAGTGCGCGTTACCTTGCTGAAAAATACGGTGGATATGCTGACAAGGCATACACGGCAGGTCTTCTTCACGACGTTATGAAAAATGCCTCTGAGGAGGAGCAGCTTGGGGTTATAACTGAGGCGGGTATTGAGCTTCTGCCCGAGGAACGTGCCAATAAAAAACTCTGGCACGCGATAGCAGGAGCGGCTTATATCAAAAAAGTGATGGGGATTGACGACAAAGAGCTTTACAAAGCTGTCAGATACCATACGACGGGTAGGGCAGGAATGTCTCTGCTTGAAAAAATTGTTTATCTTGCGGATTACATATCAGCTGAACGCAACTATAAAGACGTCGACGTTATGCGTAAGCTTTGCGATGAGTCGATGGATGCGGCTGTGCTTTATGCGCTTGAGTTTGGTATACCTGATCTTGTAAAAAGGGGAAGCGTCATTCATCCTGACAGTCTCGACCTTTACAATGAATCCATTATTAGGAGAAAAGAGATATGACATCACTTGAAACAGCAAAAAATATAGTTAAGATTCTTGATAATAAAAAGGCGATGGATCTTGAGCTTATAGAGACTAAGGAGCTTACAATCGTTTCTGATTATTTCATCATCGCAAGCGGTACTTCAAACACTCACGTACGCGCACTTGCTGATGAGGTAGAAGAAGAGATGAAAAAGCTCGGTGTTGAGCCTGATCACATCGAAGGCAGAGCGACGGGTTGGATTCTGCTTGATTACGGCTGTGTGCTCGTTCACGTTTTTGATCCGCAGTCAAGAGAGTATTACAACCTCGACAGACTCTGGGGTGACGCTGCAAAGATTGATATTTCTGACATCGTTACACCGGATTGATTAAAACGGTTAATTTTGTCGACACTCTCAGGCTCCCTTGTGTAAAGGGAGCTGTCGCAACGCGACTGAGGGATTGTCAAAAAGGAATTATGGAAAAAATACATAATAAAGAACTTGTGTCAACTGCAAAAATGCTTCGTAAAAATATGACCAAAGAAGAAAGACATCTTTGGTATGATTTTTTGAGGAAGAGCGAATATAGGTTTATCAGACAAAAGATAATCGGAAAATATATAGTCGACTTTTATTGTGCCGAGGCAAAGCTTGTCATCGAACTTGACGGAGCTCAGCACTATGAAGAGAAAGGTCTGAAAAACGATGAGGAGCGTACAAAGTTCCTTGAAACTTACGGACTGAAAATTGTGCGAATACCAAACACAGAAGTTAATAAAAACTTTAACGGTGTTTGTGAATATATCGATAAAATAGTAAAACAATCCCTCAGTCAGCTTCGCTGACAGCTCCCTTTGCACAAGGGAGCCTTGCAAGAAATAGGCTGAGATGATTTAACTCGGAGGAATATTGAAATGGGTTATGATTTTAAATCAACAGAGAAAAAATGGCAGGATAAATGGGAGGCAGAAGGCGTTTTCAATGCGGTAGATTTTTCTGAAAAGCCGAAGTTCTATGCTCTCGTTGAATTCCCGTATCCCAGCGGTGCAGGTATGCACGTTGGTCACATCAAGGCTTATTCAGGTCTTGAAGTTGTATCAAGAAAAAGAAGAATGCAGGGCTACAATGTTTTGTTCCCGATCGGTTTTGACGCATACGGTCTCCCGACTGAAAACTATGCTATCAAAACAGGCATTCATCCCCGTAAGGTTACAGATATGAACATCGAAAAGTTCTCAAGTCAGCTTAAGAGAGTCGGCTTCTCATTTGACTGGAACAGAGTTGTTGATACTACTCAGGAGGATTACTACAAGTGGACACAGTGGATTTTCCTCAAGATGTTTGAAAACGGTCTTGCTTTCAGAGACAAGACTCTTGTTAACTACTGTCCTTCTTGTAAGGTTGTACTTTCAAACGAGGACTCACAGGGTGGCAAGTGTGATATCTGTCATTCAGATATCGTGCAGAAGTCAAAGGACGTTTGGTATCTTCGTATCACAGAGTATGCTGACAAGCTCCTTGAAGGACTTGAGAAGGTTGATTACCTTCCCAACGTAAAGCTTCAGCAGCAGAACTGGATCGGCAAGTCAACAGGTGCTTTCGTTGACTTCGAAGTAAAGGGTTCAGACGACGAGAAGCTCAAGGTTTATACAACACGTCCCGACACTCTCTTCGGCGTAACATTTATGGTTATGGCTCCCGAGCATCCGATGATTGATAAGTATGCTGACCGTATCTCAAATATGGCAGACATCGAAGCATACAGAAAAGAGTGTGCAAAGAAGACTGAATTTGAAAGAACTCAGCTCGTTAAGGACAAGACAGGTGTATGCATCAGCGGCATCTCTGCAATCAATCCTGTAAACGGTAAGGAAATCCCGATTTACATATCAGACTACGTTATGATGGGTTACGGTACAGGCGCTATTATGGCTGTTCCTGCACACGATGACCGTGACTATGACTTCGCAAAGAAGTTCGGCATCGACATCATCGAGGTTATCAAGGGAGGTAACATCGAAGAAGCTGCTTATGCAGGTGAGGGTGAACTTGTAAACTCAGAATTCCTCAACGGCATCACTTCAAAGAGAGAAGCTATTGACACAATGGCTGAGTACCTTCAGAAAAACGGTATCGGCGAAAAGGGTGTTCAGTATAAGATGAAGGACTGGGCATTCAACAGACAGCGTTACTGGGGTGAGCCTATTCCTATTGTTCACTGTGACAAGTGCGGTATGGTTGCTGTTCCTTACGAAGAGCTTCCGCTCAAGCTTCCTCAGGTTGAAAACTTCGAACCCGGTCAGGACGGCGAAAGCCCTCTTGCTAAGATTGATTCATACGTTAACTGCAAGTGCCCGAAGTGCGGTGCAGATGCAAAGCGTGAAACTGATACAATGCCTCAGTGGGCAGGTTCATCATGGTACTTCCTTCGTTACATCGACCCGAACAACAATGAGGCTCTCGCTGACAGCGAAAAGCTTAAGTACTGGGGTCAGGTTGACTGGTATAACGGTGGTATGGAGCACGTTACACGTCATATGATTTACTCACGTTTCTGGCACAAGTTCCTTTATGATCTTGGTGTTGTTCCAAACGATGAGCCTTATGCAAAGCGTACTGCTCAGGGTCTTATCCTTGGTCCTGACGGTGACAAGATGAGTAAGTCAAAGGGTAATGTTGTTGACCCGAATGAAGTTGTTGACGAATTTGGTGCAGACGTTCTTCGTGCATACGTTCTCTTTATGGGTGACTATGAGAAGGCTGCTCCGTGGTCAGCTTCATCAGTTAAGGGCTGTAAGAGATTCATCGACAGAACATGGGGTCTTCAGGATATCCTTGTAGACGGCGACGCTTACTCAAAGGAGCTCGAGTCTTCATTCCACAAGACAATCAAGAAGGTAACTGAAGATATTGAAAATATGAAGTTCAACACAGCAATTGCTGCTTTGATGACACTTCTCAACGCTATCTATGACAAGGGCGCAATCAATAAGGCAGAGCTTAAGACTTTCGTAACTCTCCTCAATCCGTTTGCTCCTCACGTTACAGAGGAAATCTGGGCTCAGCAGGGCTTCGGCGGTATGCTCGCTAACGGCAACTGGGTAGATTTCGATGAGGCAAAGTGTGTCGATGATGAAATCGAAATCGTTGCTCAGATCAACGGTAAGGTTCGCGCTAAGCTTATGATTCCTGCTGAAATCGAAGCTGCAGATGCAATCGCACTTGCTAAGAAGGAGCTTGCAGACGCTATCGAAGGTAAGCAGATTGTCAAGGAGCTTTACGTCAAGGGCAGACTTGTAAATATCGTTGTAAGATAAACCGGCTTTGGTTTTGGTTCCTTTTTCTGCTGAAAAATTTGAAAAAACTCAAAAAATTTCTGTTGACATACGTAAATTCGTGTGTTAGAATAGGGTGTATATTAAAAATTACCCCTGCAAAAAGCGGAGGGAGGGAATACAATGAGTCAGGTAAAAGTTAAGGAAGGCGAATCTTTAGATAACGCTCTCAGAAGATTTAAGAGACAGACTTCAAGAGACGGCGTTATTCAGGAAGTTCGTAAAAGAGAACACTATGAGAAGCCGTCAGTTAAGCGTAAGAAGAAGTCTGAGGCTGCTCGTAAAAGAAAGTTCAAATAATCAATTAAGTGAGTGTCTTTTGACACTCACTTTTTTGTTTTCACGTTGACAGTGAAATTTTGTTGTGCTATTATTTTTACATATTATAAAAGAAAGAATGATTTGAATGTCGAAGAAAATTAACAAGCTCATCACAAGCTTTTTAGCACCTGTTTACAAGTGTAAGTTTTTGCCGTTTGTGCACGTCGCAAAGCTTTTCAACAGACCGTCTGAGGTAATTTCACTTGCAGATACAGGTATCGCAAAGCCGAATGACCCGATTTATTTCACAGCACACCGCGGTGTAACGTCTATCGCACCCGAAAATACTATCCCTGCCTATGAGGAGTCAGTCAGACTCGGCTACTACTCTGCAGAGTGTGACATTCAGCGCACAAAGGATGGCGTGTGGGTGCTTTTACATAACGATACTGTTGACAAGTGGTTCTGCGAATATGGCGAAATCAAGGATGCAACTTTTGAAGAAGCAAGAAAATACAGCTTCAAAGGTGGCTCAAATTTCTGGGCATATGATGACCTCAGAATCCCGACACTCGATGAATTTCTTGATGTATTTGTCGGCACGAAGACAAGACCGCAGATCGAAATCAAGGCTGAAACATATGATACTCTCCACGAGGTTGTTGAGGCTGTTGAGAAAAAGGGACTCGTTGAAAGTGCAATCGTAATTTCATTCGACCTTCAGCAGTTGAGAGAGATTTATAAGCTCAACGATAAAATCGAGCTTTGGTATCTCGTTGACAGAATTACGGAAGAAAACATCGAAGAGGCACGTTCGATTTCTGACAAAGTATGGCTTTCAGCTAACTTTGATAAGAACGATAAGCGTACAATTCAGCTTGCGATTGACCGTGGCATCGACGTTTCATACTGGACTGTCAATACACTTGAAGATGCAAGAATGCTTTACGATATGGGCGTAAGATACTTTGAAACAGATATACTTATCAACTGATTAACGAAAGAGATGTGGAAAAATGAGCGCAGAATATCTTTCAAATCCGAATACGCCACCTCAGCCGCCGAAAAGGGATAACCGTGTAGTGATCCTTCTTGCGGCTATATTGGCTTTGCTCCTTGCGATTATCACGGCAGTAGTGGTGATTTTTGCACTCAAAGCCAAAAACAACAAGGGTGAAGTAAACGAAACCTCATTTTCGTCAGACATCGTAACAGAAGAACAGCCGACTGCAGAGCTGTCGACATTAGATATTTTTGCATCAACCGAAAGCACCACAGGGCTCAATTTAGAAAATGTTTGCCCGATCTGCAAGTCTTCTTCAATAACGAAACCCGATGCAAACGGCTTCAAAACCTGTAACGAATGCGGAGCAAAATGGGCAGAAAACGGAGGCTCAACTTCTTCTGCATCACAGAAAGATCAGCATACACAATCGACGGGTGCCACAGTGCCGACTGCAAAGCCTCCGGTCACAGAACGCCCGACACCTACAGAAAAGCCGATTTCAAACATAAAGGTCGGGGATTATATAAAATTCGGCAAGCATGAGCCGGGCAATAATACATCAAACGGCAAGGAAGCAATCGAATGGCTCGTGCTTGATGTGCAGGGGGACAAGGCTTTTCTTGTAAGTAGATATGTTATTGATGTCAAGGCGTTCCACGATAATCTTGAGAGATGTACATGGGAAACAAGCGGAATACGTCAGTGGTTGAATGAGGATTTTTACAATGCTTCTTTTTCGTCGAGCGAAAAGAGCAGAATTATTACAACAAATGTTGTTGCAGAACCAAATCCGTATAACGATACGGAAGTAGGAAATGACACACGTGATAAGATTTTTCTTTTAAGTTACAGTGAAGCGTCAATTTTTAAACGTATAGGTAAGTATCGGGCATGTGCACCGACAGAGTCTTTAAAAGCCTTGGGTGTAGATACAGATAAATGTAGTTGGTGGCTCCGAACACCTGGAGAAAACGGATCATCGGCAGCATACATTAATAGAGAAGGAACCTGTGTAACTTATGGTCAAAAAGTGTTTATGGAAAATGGCGTCCGCCCCGCTATGTGGATAAGTATTTAATTAATTGTCTGCATAAGGCATCTATCTTTTGGTGACGGTCGATTCGTGAATCGACCCTACAGGTTACTTTAATTATCACGACATCCATACGAATTTATCAAATTTTTTCAGGAAAGGTGATAAAATGATTCTTTACATAATCCGTCACGGTGAGCCCGATTATTCGGTAGGTCACCTGACCGAAAAAGGTTGGCTTCAGGCTGAAGCCGTAGGAAAAAGAATGGCAAAGCTTGGAGTGGATAAAATTTTTGCTTCGCCCATTCTCCGTGCACAGCAGACGGCTGAGCCTGCCTGCAGAATGCTCGGCATTGAAAAGCAGACTGAGGAATGGGCACACGAAATAGGCGACGAGAGGCTGACTCCGTTTCCTGACGGTGAGATGAAGTCCATTACATTTGTCCAGAATACATATTACAGACAAAACGGCAATATTGACCTGCCTTTTGACAAGGCTTACGAATGCGACGGAATCAAACAGTCAGAAATGAAAAAGGCTGTGGATTACATCGAAAAAAACGGCAACGATTTCCTCGAAAGACTCGGTTATAAAGAGGAAAACGGCATCTATCGCATAGTGAGAGGAAATGACGAAAAGGTAGCATTGTTCTGCCACGCGGCATTTGCGAGAGCGTGGGTTTCTGTCTTGCTGCATATACCGTTGCACATTATGTGGTCAGGCTTTGACTATGACTTTACAGGCGTTACGGTCATTGAGTTTCAGAATAATGAAAACGGCATAACGGCTCCCCGTTGTCTGCACTATGCAGATATGTCTCACCTCTACGCAGAGGGAATTGACAATACTTTGAATGATGTTTCACAGATGTGAAAAAACGGCTTGTTTAATCGCACAAATATAAAAAACTGTCTTGATTCAATTAGATTCAAGACAGTTTTTATCTTTATAAAGTCAAATCTTCAAAGAAATAGTTGAAATCAACATCGAAAATTTTGCTCAGAGCAATAAGCTCGCTGACACGGATGTTGATTCTGTTTGTTTCGATTTTTGCATAGGTGCTTCGGGAAATTTCAATTCCCATAAGCTGAAGTTTGGCGATTGTTTCATCCTGCGTCAAGCCTTTGCCGTAACGCGCTTTTTGTATGTTAGAGCCGATGTTTCTGTCGGGTCTGATTTTAAGCATCATAACACCTCTGTTCCTTATTATGAACATTTTTCTTGATAATACTCTTGAAAAGTGTTGTGATGTTTCGCAATACGGAACAATTTGCGGAGGTGGTAGAAAAGTGGCAGAGTTTTGTCTGAAGTGTTGGAATGAATTAATGATACAAACTATCCCGAAAGAAAGTATATTCTTTCGGAAACTTTGGAAATGTGTGAAGAATGCGGAAAATTGACGAATGTTATTGTTGCGGAAAGAAGATTTTGCTCTGATTTTAAAAGGGTGAAAATTAAAAAGCGTTCACAAGAGAATAACGATTATTGATAAAAAACACAGCCATCAGGTTTTCCTGATGGCTGTTGGTGTTATTGGCTTTATATGCCTTCCCCTTGAGGGGAAGTTTGATGTGGGCTTTATTGTAAGCAAAAGATGAATGTGGTTCGGCATAATTACGTATTTATCGACAGAAACATTATCATAAAAATCCGACATAAAACGCAGTTGATTGTCAGCGATTTTTCCAAACAAAGTTAATACGTTTTTCGGACTTTCTCTATTTCTGACAGAGATGAACAAATTCGGAGTTGTAGGGGTGATTTTTGCACGATTTCAAATAGTGCGTTGCCTCCCTTGCCTAAAGGGAGGTGGATTTTGCGAAGCAAAAAACGGAGGGATACTTTTAGAAAAAACATTGAAATATCGTTGTTTTATTTAAAAATATCCCCCAGTCACGACTTCGTCGTGCC
>JAXJUJ010000010.1:0-2799 GCA_036309125.1 Acutalibacteraceae bacterium
ATTCGCCAAAAGAATTGATTTAAGGCTATTAAATCCCTAATTTACGCCGCCCTAGGGTAGGATTAATTTTTTCAATTTTCAAAATCAAGGATAACAAGCTCATTACCCTGAGATTCTACAATCTTTACAAGATCATTGAAGCTCAACCAGACTGTAGCATCGTGTTCATTCGGGTGAACGCCAAGCTTTTCACAGCCTTCAAGCTTTTTATCAAGCACTACTGTTACAACGTGGTCAGCATCATTGAGGATACCAAGCGGAGAAACGCAGCCCGCTGTCACACCAAGATACTTTTCAAGTCTTTCGGCTGAAGCGAAGCTTACCTTGCCTGCTTCAAGCTTTTCTCCTATTTCTTTAAGATTTACGCGTGTATCATTGTCTGCAGTGATAAGGAAGTGCCTCTTGCCCTTCTGGTCACGGATAAAGAGATTTTTGCATATTGTGCCGATTTTATCAAGACCCTCAGCCTGCATCTCTTCCATCGTATATACAGGCGCATGGTCAGTAACTTCATACTTAATATTCTGACTGTTTAAAAAATCATATACTTTTTGCTTCATAATACTTCACCTTATTTAAAAAGTGCCTTATAAAACTATAAGGCACTTTAAATTTATCAGTCTGTTGTGTAGTTGTCAAAATAGCCCTGGATGAATACGATCGGCGTACCCTTATCACCTGAACCTGATGTAAGGTCGCAGAGTGAACCGATGAGGTCTGTAAGTCTTCTCGGAGTTGTACCCTCTGAAGCCATCTTACCAACAAGGTTATCGTCCTTCTCCTGAATCTTGCTCTTGATTGCTTCCTTAAGCTCATCACCTGAAAGAGATGCAAACTCATTGTCAGCAAGGTACTTGAGCTTAAGTTCATTCGGTGTACCCTCAAGTCCGCTTGTATATGCAGGAGAAACAACGGGGTCAGCAAGCTCCCAGATCTTACCTACGGGATCTTTGAATGCGCCGTCGCCGTAAACCATAACTTCAATCTTCTTACCTGTTGCTTCGAAAAGCTTCTGCTGGATAGCATCAACTACAGGCTGACAGTCACGCGGGAAGAGCTTAACCTTATCTTCAGTAGCTTTATTTGATCCGAGGAGACCGTAGTCTGCATTGAAGCCGCTGCCGTTTACAGGAGCATTGAGAATTTCGTCAAGACCATAAACAATTTCTGCACCTGCAGCCTTGAGGATTCTCTTTGTACGTGCTCTTGTGTGAATGTCACAGTTGATAACATTCTTTGTATAGTCAAGGATTGCCTTTGCATTGTTTGCGAAGATGATTTCACAATCTGCGCCGCACTCACGAACAAGGCTCTCATAGTACTCAACGTAGTCAACACCTGTGAATGTGTGCTTCTCATAACCGAAAAGTTCACGGTACTTTGCAGTTGAAAGAACATCCTTATAGGGATCTACACCCTTTTCGTCAACAGCATCCAAAGAGATAAGGTGGTTACCTACTTCGTCAGAAGGATAAGAAAGCATAATTACAACCTTCTTTGCACCTTTTGCAATACCGCGAAGGCAGATTGCAAAACGATTACGGCTGAGAATCGGGAAAATAACACCGACTGTTTCGCCGCCGAACTTAGCCTTTACGTCAGCTGCTATATCATCAACAGTTGCATAGTTACCCTGTGCTCTTGCAACAATAGCTTCTGTCATTGCTACGATGTCACGGTCATTGAATTTGAAACCTGCATCTTCTGAAGCCTCAAGAACAGAGCTTGTTACGATATCAACGATGTTGTCGCCTTCCTTGATAATCGGGGCTCTGACACCACGGGAAACTGTACCTATCATACGACTCATTATGAACAACTCCTTTGTACACGCAAAGCATATACACAATTTTTACGACTATTGATTATATCACTTTGCTGTCAATATTTCAATATTTTTTATAAAAATTTTTAATTTTTTTATTCTTCAAAAAGAATATCCAGCATTTTACGTGGATTTTCCAGAAAGCGTTTTGTAACAAGATAATGCTCCGTATGCATATAATCAGTATTCCTGATTCCGTCTTCCGTTATCTCAAATATTTCTGCATCCGGAAAAGTCATCAGAATCGGCGAATGCGTTGAAATAATAAACTGCGACTTATTCTTTAAAAGCTTGTTCATAACACACATCAATCTCATAATTCTGGTAGGTGAAAGAGCAGCTTCAGGCTCATCTAAGATATATATCCCCTCTCCGCCAAAACGATTTTCGGCAAGAGCCATAAAACTTTCTCCGTGAGATTGTTTATGCAGCGACACTCCGCCATAGGCATCAATCACATATGGCGGAACAAAATATTCATAATCATTATCTTCATCCATTCTTTCAATATTTGTAGCCACGTTATAAAAGCTTTCTGCTCTTAAAAAGAATCCGTCACGTAATCTGTTTGTTCCTTTAGCAACTGCAATATACTTATAAAGATCCGAATGAGAATTTTCTGTGTGAAAATTAAAATTTCTGCTGCCACCCTCGGGATTGAATCCCAGAGAAACTGCAAGTGCCTCAATAAGCGTAGACTTACCCGTTCCGTTTTCACCCACGATAAAAGTAACAGGTTTATTCAATTTTATTTTGTTGTTTTTCAGATGATTTATTACAGGCAGATTGCTAAGGTAATTATTTTCAGGAATATCTCCTGATAAAGATATCTCTTTTACGTACAGATCATTTTTCATAATCGTCACCCGAAAACATATTATCACAAAAACAGACACAATCAAGTCAGTCTTCATCCTTATTTGTGACACAGTACCTTTTCACGTACTCAGAAAGAAAGAGAACCGTCTTACGAC
>JAXJUJ010000011.1:0-1716 GCA_036309125.1 Acutalibacteraceae bacterium
GAATCGGGTAGCGTTTTAGAGGGTGTAAAAATGATACAAAAGCAATTCATAGATGCACTGACATCTATTGGAGTTGAGGCGATAGACGCTGTAGGAAACGAATTTGACCCCGAAAAGCATAACGCAGTTATGACAGCCGAAAGCGACGAAAAAGAAAACACCGTTCTTGAAGAATTCCAGAAGGGTTATATATATAAAGATAAAGTAGTAAGACATTCTATGGTAAAGGTTTCAAACTAAAATTTGTATTTAATTAAGAAAGGAAAGATATATTATGGGAAAGATTATAGGTATTGATTTAGGAACAACAAATTCATGCGTATCGGTAATGGAGGGTGGCGAGCCTACCGTTATCACTAACCCCGAGGGTGCAAGAACAACTCCTTCGGTTGTTGCATTTACAAAGACAGGTGAAAGACTTGTAGGTCAGGTTGCAAAGCGTCAGGCTATCACAAACCCCGACCGCACAATCGCATCTATTAAGAGAGATATGGGTACAGACAGAAAGGTAGCTATCGATGACAAGAACTATTCTCCGCAGGAGATTTCGGCTATGATTCTCCAAAAGCTTAAGGCTGATGCAGAGAGCTACCTTGGCGAGACAGTTACTCAGGCAGTTATTACTGTTCCTGCTTACTTTTCCGATGCTCAGCGTCAGGCAACAAAGGATGCAGGTAAGATTGCGGGCCTTGAAGTTTTAAGAATTATTAACGAGCCGACAGCTGCAGCACTTGCTTACGGACTTGACAAGGACACAGACCAGAAGATTATGGTTTATGACCTTGGCGGCGGTACATTCGATGTATCTATTCTTGAAATAGGTGACGGTGTATTCGAGGTTCTTGCTACAAGCGGTAACAACCGTCTCGGCGGTGATGACTTTGACGATAAGGTTATGAACTACCTTGCTGACGAGTTCCAGAAAGAAAACGGAATTGATTTAAGACAGGATAAAATGGCACTCCAGAGACTTAAGGAAGCTGCAGAAAAAGCTAAGATTGAGCTTTCGGGCGTTATGTCAAGCAATGTTAATCTGCCATTTATCACAGCAGATACAACAGGACCTAAGCATCTTGACATCACTATTACAAGAGCACAGTTTGATTCACTCACAGCTGACCTTGTAGAAAAGACAATGGAACCCACAAGAAACGCTCTCCGCGATGCAGGTCTCTCTGCAGGCGATATTGACAAGGTATTGCTCGTTGGTGGTTCTTCAAGAATTCCAGCAGTTCAGGAGGCTGTACAGAAGTTCATCGGCAGCGAGCCTCACAAGGGCATTAACCCTGACGAATGTGTTGCTATCGGTGCATCTATTCAGGCAGGTGTTCTCTCGGGTGATGTAGAAGACCTCGTTCTTCTTGATGTAACTCCGCTTTCACTCGGTATTGAGACAATGGGCGGCGTTTCAACAAAGGTTATTGAACGTAACACAACCATTCCTACCAAAAAGAGTCAGATATTCTCAACCGCTGCTGACGGTCAGACTTCTGTTGAAGTTCACGTATTACAGGGTGAACGTGAATTTGCAAAGGACAACAAAACTCTCGGTGTATTCCACCTTGACGGAATTGCTCCTGCTCCTCGCGGTATCCCCCAGATTGAGGTTACTTTTGATATAGATGCTAACGGTATTGTTCACGTTTCTGCTAAAGACCTTGGCACAGGCAAAGAACAGTCTATTACCATTACTTCAAACACAAATATGTCTAAAGA
>JAXJUJ010000012.1:0-12223 GCA_036309125.1 Acutalibacteraceae bacterium
CGTGTCGGTTCGCCAAAGGCGGAGACACGAGGGACATAAAAAGGGAAACACATTCTGCCGAAGGCAGTAATGTGAGTCTCGCCACTCGGACCATAATAGTCACAAAGACCGAAAGGTTTCTGTGGCTATTATTTTTTTGTTGAATAGCGAGACTCGAACTCAATAGTCCATCTCGTGTCGGTTCGCCAAAGGCGGAGACACGAGGGACATAAAAAAGGAAACACATTCTGACGAAGTCAGGAATGTGAGTCTCGCCACTCGGACCATAATAGTCACAAAAGCTAAAAGCTTCTGTGACTATTAATTTTTGCTTTTATCAGTAGTAAAATGTATCAATCTGATTGTTTTCTTTTTTTACACATAAATATAAATTTCATCAATATGTAGAAAAATAATCATTGACATATGGATAATATTGATATATAATATTGGTCTGTAGGCACTATTTCAGATAAGGCGTATGGTGTCAGAAATCGGATAGTCCGATAATTTTCACGTTTTGAAACGGAGGTTAGAAAAATGAAGAGAACATATCAGCCCAAGAAGCGTCACAGAAAGATGGAACACGGTTTCCGTAAAAGAATGGCTGACAGAAACGGCCGCAAGGTTCTTGCTCGCAGAAGAGCTAAGGGCAGAAAGCAGTTAACTTACTAATCTAATTTTCAGGGTTGTACCCACCGTTGAACGGATTTGATCTTTTTGCCCGATATGAATTACAAAGTATTAAAGCAAAATAGCGATTTCCGAAGGGCTTACGGCAGAGGAAAATCATACTCGGATCCTGCGCTGGTTACTTATGTTTTAAAAAATAACCGCGCGGGAATTTGCCGTATGGGGATAACTACAAGTAAGAAGATTGGTAATGCGGTTGAGCGAAACCGTTGCCGTCGAATTATTCGTGCGGCTTTTTACGAAGTGTCTCCGCTAATAGACGGAGGCTATGATTTTGTTTTTGTAGCACGAACAAGAACAATTAAAATGAAGAGCACCGATATTACAAGAATTATGCTTCAGCATTTAAAGAAGGCCGGTGTGATAAAACAATGAAAAGTTGCCTTATCAATATAATCAGGTTTTATCAGAAACATATTTCTCCACACTTGCCGCCTATGTGCAGATATTATCCTACGTGCTCGCATTACGCGGTTGAAGCTATTCAGGTGCACGGAGCTTTAAAAGGCTCACTTATGTCACTGAGAAGGTTGCTCAGGTGCAACCAGTTATTCAAAGGAGGTTATGACCCCGTTCCTCCCAAAAAAGAAAAGGGGCGTAAAACTTAAAGGAGTTTGAATGCTGTGGCTGCTATCTATGGTTTTTTATATGACGTTATAAGTCCGATTTTCGGATATGTAATGCTGTTTTTCTACGGCATTGTTGATGGTTTCGGCCTGAGTTATGGTTTCGCAATTATACTTTTTACTATTTTTGCGCGTTTTATTATGATGCCTACTACTATAAATCAGCAGAAGGGTATGGCTAAACAGCAGCGTCTGGCTCCTAAAATCAGACGTATTCAGGAAAGATATGCAGGCGATCCTCAGAAGATTCAGCAGGAAACTCAGAATCTTTATGCAAGAGAGGGTTATAACCCTATGTCAGCAGGTTGCTTGCCCTTGCTTATCCAGATGCCGTTTATTATTGGTCTTTTTGGCGTTCTTTACAATCCGCTCAGATATGCTATAGGTCTTGATAAGGCTACATCTGACGCGCTTGTGGAAACATTCAGAACCGTTGCCGGACAGATTGGACTTGATATCGGTAAAAGTGAGATGTACCATCCGCTTTACCTTATTCAGAATTTCGATCTTCTTGTTAAGCATTTACCTGCAGGCGGAATCGAAGGTGTTTCTAACTCTGCAATGGAAGCAGTTGCTACTTTTGTAGACAATAACAGATTTGTATTTTTCGGTCTTGAGCTTGGTGAGATTCCTAAGTTCGACCATGAAGAGAAAAAGTATATCCTTATTCCTGTCTTGTCAGGTCTTACTTCACTTGCAAGTGCATTACTTACTCAGCATCAGCAGAAAAAGTCTAACCCGACAGCTAAAGCACCGGGTGCAGGCTGTACTATGCTTATGATGCCTGCTATGTCTTTGTGGTTTACAACTATGTTCCCGACAGGTATCGGTGTATATTGGATTGTATCTAACGTTTTTGCTATGGCTCAGTCAGTTGTAATGCGAAAGATTTTCTCTCCGCAGAAAAATGTTGCAAAAGATATGGTTAAAGAGTCAATTGAGAGACGCTCACGTGAAGACAGTGTTAAGCGTATTAACAAATAATTCAGAAAACAGACACATTTGTGTATCATTTAATTGTATAATTATAACAGGTGGTGAACCCCTTGATTAAAGAAGCATTTGGTAAAGGTGCTACTAATGAAGAAGCTATTGAAGCTGCAAAAAATGAACTCAATGCTCCGTGGGATGCTGATGTTCAGGTTGAGCTTATAAAAATGGCCAAGAAGAAGACTTTGGGACTTTTTGGTGGTTCTCTTGCAGAAGCAAGAGCGTATTATGAACTTCCGGATGAAGTTAAACCTGTAGCTAAAAAACAGGTTAAGGAACAGAAAGCAAAGCCCCAGCAGAAACCTGCTAAAAAAACTGAAGAAAAAAAGATTGAAGTAAAACCGACTCAGCCTGAAAAAGTTGAAAAAACTGAAAAAGAAATGTTTGTCGGTGAAGCATCAAAGAAGGCTGAAAAATATATCCGATCAATTCTTGAAGGTATGGGCGTTGGTGAAATTGAAATTTCAGTTTCTGAAGACGATGAAGGTGTTGTGGCTCAGCTTGATTGCGGTAATGATTATGGTTATATAATCGGTCGAAGAGGCGAAACTCTTGATGCTATTCAGTACCTTACAAGACTTGTTATCAATAAAGGTAACGACGGATACAAAAGAGTATCAATCAATGCAGGTAATTACAGAGAAAAGAGAGAGGAAACTCTCAGAGAACTTGCAAAGAAAAATGCGGCAAGAGTTAAAAAGTATGGAAGAAATGTGACTCTTGATCCGATGAACCCGTATGAAAGAAGAATTATTCATACAACAATACAGGAAATTGAGGGTGTTGATTCACATTCTGTTGGTTCAGAAAGTGACAGAAGAGTTGTAATTACTCTTGCAGAGGGTTTTACAGCAACGAATCCGAGCAATAGAGGTCCTCGCAGAAATGACTACAGAAGATCTAATAACTCTAAATCTTCTGCATCTGCTCAACCTACTCGTGCACCGCGTTCAGATTCCGCAGGTACAAATCTTTACGGAAAGATTGAACCTAAAAACTAAGAGGAATATTTTTGAATCTGAAGCGAACAATAATTTAAATTGTTCGCTTCAGGATTTTTAAAATGTATTTTATACTTTACATCGTTGGATGGAGTGAGAAAAAATGGATAAAGATAATAAACGAAACGATGAATTTAATGATTTTTCCGATTTCAACAAAAAGTATGAACACTATCTTACTGATGAACCTGAAAAAGTAGAAAAAGAGACAGCTCATGAAGGATTTGTAGAGTTTGAAGATATATCCTCGTATAGCGATGGTAATGCGGATTTTTACATGAATCCACGTGAGAATGTTTCTGAAGAAAATTCAATTGAAGAGAGTATGGTTACTGAAAAAAAGATGAAGAAAAAAGGTAATTTCTTTACACGCAATAGAGGTAGAAATGCTAAAATAATTTCTCTTTCACTTGTAATAGTTCTGTTACTTGCAGGTGGTGGCGGATTAGCTTGGTTTTATTTCTATTATTTTTCTGATGGAAATTATGGTGACAGTGGCCTTGACTATAATGATCCGTTCACAGAGCAAGTTATTTACGAGGAAGACCATAACTGGCAGGCAATGGGAGATGTTGATGCAAATTCTCTCAATGATTTTCTCTACTCCTGGGCTAATAATGGCGGAGAGAAAATGTATAGTAAAAACGTAATCAATGTTCTTCTTTGCGGTGTTGACAGCGAAACAGGTGAGGCTGATGATGGTCGTTCTGATATTATGATGCTTGTTTCTATCAACAAGAAAACTGAAACTATTACGATGGTTTCTTTATTGAGAGACAGCTGGACTTATATGTCACTCCCACGGGAAGACAACACATACTATGACCATTATTTCAAGTTGAATTCTGCATACAGATACGGTGGACCCACTACACTTCTTAACACAATTGAAAATAACTATAAAATTGAAATAGACCAGTTTATTGCAGTTGATTTTGTTTCATTCCCGAAGCTTATTGATGCCCTTGGTGGTGTTACTGTTGATGTTCAGGATTATGAGGCAAATTATATCCGTAGAACATCTTCACAAAAGGATTTCCCGAAGGGAACTGCTACGCTTAACGGAAAACAGGCTTTGATTTACAGTAGAATCAGAAAGTGCGATGCTGATAGTGATATCAGCCGTACAAGAAGACAGAGGTCGGTGATCAAAGGCTTGATCGACAGTGCAAAGGAAGCTACAAACGGTCAGTTGTTAAACGCTTTTAAGCAGATTTCTCCTTACCTCAGAACAGGTTATACCCAGACTGAGGTAATGGGTCTTATAGCACAGGCATATACAAATGGTTGGATGAAATACGATATGGTTGAACTTGTATTGCCTAGTGAAGATTATGTTGACAGAGCTTCTACAAAAATTAACGGTCAGTGGGCTTGGGTTGTGGACTATGCATATTGCGCCCAGAAATTGCAGAAAGCACTTTATGGTGAGACAAACATAGTTCTTGATTCTGACAGAAAGAGTGTTCTTGATTTGGTTACTAATCGTAACAACAGTACTGATAATTCGGGTAGCAACTCAGGTTCAGACAATAATTGGTCAACTAGTTATGATACTTCTTATACCGTTGATAATGATTCCTCTGACGAGTATTCTGAGACTACATCATCACAGACCTCGGGAATAGACTGGGAAAATATTTGGCGTCCGTCTATTCCGGACAAGTTTAATGACTTAACTCGTCCTACAAACGGCACTAATGATTCAGATGAAGGATCTGGTGGTGATGATCAGCCTTCTTCGGCGACAGAGTCCTCGGGGGACGATGGTGACTTATAATTTATTAATTAAGCTCTCTGTTTGGTTAGAGAGCTTAAATTTTTATTCATTATAATCTTGTTTTATTTGCGATATTGGTGTAAAATCTTGTTATAAACTTTTCGGAGATTGTTATGACAGTTTTAAATGTACAGAATTTATCGTTCTGGTTTGGAGAACGAGAATTGTTTTCAAAAGTAAATTTTGATATAAAAGAGAAAGAAAAGGTAGGTTTTGTCGGCGCTAATGGTGTTGGTAAAACTACAATGTTTAATCTTATCAGAGGTGTGCTGGAGCCGACTGAAGGTGAAGTGATAAAATCCAAAGATGTTAGGGTAGGCTATATGGAACAGCATACCTGTTCTGAAAAGAATCGCACATTACTTGATGAAATTCTCAGTGTTTTTGATTACC
Organism: Acutalibacteraceae bacterium; assembly: GCA_036309125.1. GTDB lineage: Bacteria > Bacillota > Clostridia > Oscillospirales > Acutalibacteraceae > CAG-488. The sequence continues at coordinate 5,463 of JAXJUJ010000012.1, forward strand.
TTTCTGATCTTGAACGACAGATAGAAGAAGTTAACCTGAATTTGCTTAATGGTGAAGGGGATTCGTTTGAAAATATAAAGCTTCAGGATGAGCTTACGATGAGGTTTCAAAGTGAAGGTGGCTTGACATTCAGAAGTCGTGCTAGAAGTGCTTTGCTCGGTCTTGGTTTTAATGAGCAAGATTTCAGTATGACTACTGATAAATTAAGTGGCGGACAACGTTCTAAGATCGCACTTGCTAAGTTGCTTCTCTCTCGCAGCAATTTTCTCCTGCTTGATGAGCCGACTAACCATCTTGACATAAAGTCTGTCGAATGGCTTGAGGCTTTTTTGAAAAACTACAATGGTGCAGTTTTTGTTATTTCACATGACCGATATTTTCTTGACAAGATAACTGATAAAACAGTTGAGCTTGAAAGCAAAAAAATCAGATGTTATAAGGGCAATTATTCTGAGTTTCTTGTTAAAAAGAAGGCTGAACAAAAAGCTATTGAAGAAAAATATGATGCGGATATGAAGGAAATTGAACGTATCGAGGGAATTGTAGCACAGCAAAGGCAATGGAACAGGGAAAAGAACATTAAGACTGCTGAAAGTAAGCTTAAACAGATTGAAAGGATCAAAGAACAACTTGTGTTGCCGGACAGTAGGGTCGAACGTATACGTGTTACCTTTGAACCTAAATATGTAAGCGGCAATGATGTAATTATAGCTGATAGTCTTGAAAAATCTTTTGGAGATAAGAAGATTTTTAGTAATGTAAATCTACATATTGCTCGTGGAGAAAAAGTATTTTTGCTTGGCGATAATGGTTGTGGAAAGACGACGTTATTAAAAACTCTGATGGGTGAATATAAACCTTCTGTCGGAAATTTTCTTTTTGGAGAAAATGTTTCTAAGGGATATTTTGATCAGGTTCAGGCTAAGCTTGATCTCGAAAAAACCGCCATTGAAGAAATCTGGTCAGCGTACCCTCAGATGACGCAGACTGCTATCAGGAACGCTCTTGCAGCATTTTTATTTAAAGGTGATGATGTTTTCAAACTGATGAAAGAGCTAAGCGGAGGTGAGAGAGCAAGAATAGCTTTACTTAAACTGATGCTTGGTGGACACAATCTTTTACTGTTGGATGAACCTACAAATCACTTGGATGCTTTTTCAAGAGAAGAACTTGAAAATACCCTTATAAATTACAGTGGTACTATGTTTATAGTTTCTCACGACAGATATTTTATCAATAAGCTAAGTTCACGTATTCTTGAACTCAGTGCAGATGGTGTTACAGAATATCTTGGTAATTATGATTATTACATTGAAAGAAAGATAAATGCTGACTGTAATTTTACGGAGAAAAAAGAAAAAGATGTACCCAAGGTGAATGACTATAAATTAAAAAAAGAACAAGCAGCTGAACAACGAAAATTGAAAACTCAGTTAAGTAAAACTGAAGAGTCTATTACTTTGCTTGAAAGCGAGATTTCTGAAATTGAGTTGTTGCTGTCTTCATCTGAAGTACAAAGTGATTATGAAAAGCTTCTTGATTTTACAGATAAATTAAAAAGTAAAAATGAAGAGCTTGAGGAATTGTATCTGATTTGGGAAGAGATACAGGAAAAAATTATTAATTAATATTTGGAGGTAATTTATGAAGCTTGGTGTAACTTTGTATAATTTTCACAGCATAATTGATTCTTTTGAGGATCTCGATAAAGTCCTTTCAAAACTCAGAGAAATGGGTGTTGAGGTAGTTCAGGTTTCCGGAATTGGTAAGCTTGACAACTACAAGGTAGCAGAATACTGTAAAAAGTATAATATGGAAGTATGTCTTACTCACGTACCTATGGACAGAATTCTCAATGACACTGATGCTCTTATTGATGAGCATAAGGCTCTCGGATGCAAAACTATTGGTTTGGGTTGGAGTCCTGAAGAGTATCGTTCGGTTGAAGGAATGAAAAAGTATATTGCTGATTTTACTCCGGCAGCACAGAAAATGAAAGATGCAGGTTTTCAATATGCATATCATAACCATCATTTTGAACTTGAGAAATATGATGGCAGAACACAGCTCGATATTATGATTGAAGATACGGATCCGGAACTGTTTAATTTTATTCTTGATACACATTGGCTTCAGACGGGTGGTGTTTATCCTCCTGACTATATAAGGAAAGTCAAGGGTAGAATGAATGTTTGCCATTTTAAGGATTACAAAATTGAAAATGGCGAAAGAAAATATGCTGAGATTGGCACAGGTAACATTAATCTTGATGAATGCTATAGAGCATGTGTAGAGAGTGGTGTTGAATATATCATAATTGAACAGGATGAATGTGATATTGACTTGTTCGAGTCAGCTCGTATCAGCTTCACTAACCTCAAGAAAATAGCTGAACGAAACAAAAACTCTTGACAAACCGGATTAATCGTGATAGAATAATTCAAATCTTAAATAAAGACTATGACGAAGAGTGTTCATTGTAGTTTGTTTCAGAGAGTCGGTGGTTGGTGAGAACTGGCAGATAATTACTTTGGGTCTGTAGCTTCTGAGTCGGAGGGAAGAAAGCGTTATGCAAGTAGAACCCTCTCGTATTGCTGCGTAAAAGCATAGGACTTATTAGAGTCTGAAGGTGGCACATTTTGGTGCAATTTGAGTGGTACCGCGGGTTAGATACTCGTCTCAAAGTTAAAATCTTTGGGACGAGTTTTTTATGTCCCTGAGGAAAGGTGATTTTATGGCTAAAGAAATTACAGGACTTGATTTCAGAATCAGTGAAATGGCAAACAGAATTAAGGAGTTGCGCGAAATTGTTGGCTACACTCCGTCTGAAATGGCTGAAAAGACCGGCGTAAGCATTGAAGAATATATTGAATGTGAACGAGGTAATGTTGATCTTAACTTTGCATTCCTTTACAGATGCGCAATGGCTTTCAATGTTGACGTTACTGATATTATAGAAGGTAAAAGCCCGAAGCTTGAAACATATACAGTTACAAGAAGAGGCGAGGGTCAGAAGGTAAGTACTGCACATGGTATGGAGTATTATAACCTTGCTGCGTCTTTTAAAAATAAGATTTGTGAACCTCTCTTCGTTAAATGTGATCCGGCACCTGAAGCTACTGATATTGCTCTTACAACACATGACGGTCAGGAGCTTGATATTGTTCTGAGTGGCTCAATTAAATTTCAGATTGGTAAGCATATTGAGGTTCTTAATGCCGGTGACACAATTTACTTTGACAGTTCAACACCTCACGGCATGATTTCAGCCGGTACTGAACCATCATATTTTTACGCTATTCCGTTGAATCCTTCCGGAGACGTTTCTGAGCGTGAAACAATGATTGATGATGCATCCCCGAAAAGAACAGGTACAGGAAAACGTATTTATCACAATTTTATACATCCTACAGAAGATGAAAACGGTTCTCTTATTTCATTAAGATACGAAAATGAGGAAAAGTTTAACTTTGCATTTGATATAGTTGATGGTCTTGGTAAGAAGTGTCCCGACAAAACTGCGATGCTTCACGTTGATGTCAATAAGAATGAACGACGTTTTACCTTCCGTGAAATAATGGAGTATTCTTCACAGACTGCAAACTACTTCAAGTCACTTGGCATCAAAAAAGGCGATAAGGTTATGCTTATACTTAAGCGTCACTATCAGTTCTGGTTTTCTCTTATCGCTCTCCATAAGCTTGGTGCAGTTGCAATTCCGGCTACATATCTTCTTCAGGAGCATGACCTTGAGTACAGATTCAATGCTGCAGGTGTAAGCGCTATTGTGTGTACTTCTGATGGAGATACAGCACGTCAGGTTGATCTTGCAATTGAAAAAGCACCTTCAGTTACTACTAAAATTATTGTTGGCGAATCACGCGACGGATGGCATAATTTTAACGAAGAGTATAAACTTTTCAACAATGTATTTGAAAGAACAGAAGATTCTGCCTGTGGTAGCGATGAAATGCTCATGTTCTTTACTTCAGGAACTACAGGTTATCCGAAGATTGCTACACACAACTTTAAATATCCTTTAGGTCATTTTGTAACAGCAAATTATTGGCATTGTGTAAATCCAAACGGTCTTCATCTTACAATTTCAGATTCAGGCTGGGCAAAGGCTCTTTGGGGCAAACTTTACGGTCAGTGGCTTTGTGAAGGTGGTATTTTTGTATATGACTTTGACAGATTTGATGCTGCTGATATACTTCCGATGTTCAGAAAGTATAATATTACTACATTCTGTGCACCGCCGACCATGTACCGTATGATGATCAAAGAAGATCTCACAAAGTATGATCTCAGCTCAGTTGAACACGCTACAATTGCGGGTGAAGCACTCAATCCTGAGGTATTCCGTCAGCTTAATAAGCTTACAGGACTTAAAGTTATGGAGGGCTTCGGACAGAGTGAAACTACTCTTGTTATTGGTAATCTCTTCGGATCTGATCACAGACTTGGTTCAATGGGTAAACCCGTTCCTTCTTTTGACGTTGATCTTGTCGATCCTGATGGTAAGAGTGTTGCTGTTGGTGAAGAGGGTGAAATTGTCATCAGAACAGGCGACACAATTCCATGCGGATTGTTCAAGGGCTATTACGGCTCTGAAGAGAAAACTTCAGAGTGCTGGTATGATGGTCTTTATCACACAGGTGACGTTGCTTGGCGTGATGAGGACGGCTTCTATTGGTATGTCGGCAGAACTGATGATGTTATCAAATCATCAGGTTACCGCATTGGGCCATTTGAAATTGAAAATGTTATTATGGAACTTCCCTATGTTCTTGAATGTGGTGTTTCTGCTGCGCCTGATGAGGTTAGAGGTCAGGTTGTTAAAGCAAGTATTGTTCTTACTAAAGGCACAGAGCCTACAGAAGAGCTTAAAAAGGAAATTCAGAAGTATGTTAAAGAACATACAGCTCCGTACAAATATCCGCGAATTGTTGTATTCAAGGATGAACTTCCGAAGACAACAAGTGGTAAAATCATCAGAAATAAGCTTTAAGAATAAAACACAGAACTTCGGTTCTGTGTTTTTCTTTTCTGTCATAAATCTCGTCCTGAAAACATATCAATTAACAAAACGATGTAAGGTGTGGTGCCTGCATCGCACCGTAACAGGAGGATTGGTTTATGGGTATATCAAAATCAAATATCTATCAAGATGTTCAAACGAGAACTGGAGGCGATATATATATTGGAGTCGTAGGGCCTGTCAGAACAGGTAAGTCAACCTTTATAAAACGCTTTATGGATACTATTGTAATCCCGAATATATCTGAGGAATTTAAGCGTCAGAGAGCTCAGGATGAACTTCCTCAGTCAGCATCTGGGCGTACTATTATGACTACGGAGCCTAAGTTTATTCCGGAAGAAGCGATAGAGGTTAATTTACCTGACAATGCTCGATTTAAAGTAAGAATGATAGATTGTGTAGGTTATATTGTACCAAGTTCTTTAGGTTATATCGAAAATGATCAGCCTAGGATGGTGAAAACTCCTTGGTTTGAGGAAGAGATTCCGTTTAATATGGCTGCCGAGATTGGTACACAAAAGGTAATAAATGAACATTCAACGATTGGTCTTGTTGTAACTACAGACGGGTCTATCAGTGAGATTCCTCGAAGTGAATATGCCGAAGCTGAAGAGAGAGTTGTCAATGAGCTAAGGGAACTTAAGAAGCCTTTTGTTGTACTTTTAAACACAACAGAACCTGAAAGTGAAAATACAGCTGCTTTAGTAGAAGAACTTACAGATAAATATGATGTTCCTGTTGTCGCAGCTAATTGTCTTGAACTTAGTGAGGGTTCGATTAAAGATATATTGACTAAAGTTCTGTTTGAATTTCCGGTAAAAGAAGTAAAAGTTGAATTACCCGGATGGGTTTCGGGGCTTGATCATAAACATTGGTTGAAACGTGAAATATTCGGTGTGATTATGTCGCTGGCAGAAAAACTAAAATGTGTAAGAAATGTTTTAGCTTTTTCTGAAGAATTATCAGAATGTAAATATATTGAGAAAAGTACACTGTCAGATATCTCTTTGTCCGATGGAAAAGTATGTATTAATACTGTTGTTGAAAACAGAATGTTTTATAAAGTATTAGCTGAACAAACAGATCTTCAGATAGATACTCAGGAAAGTCTGATCGAAACTGTTAGCGAATTATCTAAGATTAAAAAGTCGTATGATAGGTTAAAAGATGCTCTGGATGAGGTGGAAACAACAGGTTACGGTATAGTTATGCCAACAATGGAAGAGCTCCATCTGGAAGAGCCTGAAATAATGAGACAGGGTGGCAAGTACGGTGTCAGACTCAAAGCCAGTGCCCCATCAATTCATATGATGAAAGCAACTATCAATACTGAGGTAGCCCCGTTAGTAGGCAGCGAGTCTCAGTCAGAGGATCTTGTAATGTATCTTTTAAAAGAGTTTGAAGAGAATCCTACTAAAATCTGGCAATCTAATATTTTTGGTAAGTCTTTACATGAGCTGGTAAATGAAGGATTGCATAATAAACTATTCAGAATGCCTTCAGATGCAAGAATGAAGATTCAGGAAACGCTGGAAAAGGTCATAAACGAAGGCTGCAGCGGATTAATCTGTATAATACTGTAAAAAAAGAGGAGCTGGGTTGGGCGGCGTAAATTAGGGATTTGATAGCCTTAAATCAATTCTTTTGGCGAATGACTTCGTTAAAACTCTCAAAATACGGCAGTATTTTATCGAGTTTATGCCTTGTCCTTCATCCAAAA
>JAXJUJ010000013.1:0-2345 GCA_036309125.1 Acutalibacteraceae bacterium
CTATCGTTTCAAAGAGTTGGATAGCGGTGCTGTAAACGCTTATAACAGCGAATATATGGCTCAGTATTATTGGGCTGACTTTATGTTTGATGATTACGATTATGATGATTATTAAAACAAAAAAGCAAACTGTCACACCGCTGTGCACAGGCCCGTAAAAACAAACAATAGAAAAATCCCCCTATGGTAGTTTCTTTAATTCTACCATAGGGGGTGGTATTTTTTATTGTCCGTTTTTTACGGATCAGTATAGTAAAAATCAGAGGTTTTTGTTATATTAGTCTGTGGCTTTTTTTGCACCGTTATCCTTTGAGTAGAAATCGCAGTTTAAGTCTGTGAAGTTTGAAGTTCTGTTCACCCAAGCTCTTGCTTCAACCTTGTAGAAGAAGCACTGATTTGTTCCTTCAATCTGAAGCTTGATGTTGTCGATATCACCGTTGTATTCTGAGAGTGAATATGTGTCATATTTAAAGTTGTTTGCTGAAATTCCTGTATAATCAAATTTGATTTTAACTGTTTTTAAATCTACGTTTGCAGGAATGTTTGTTGTTTTTACTGACTGAGCCTGAGTTGTCTCATAACTTCTTTCGTAAACACCATCGTGTGTAAAGTTACCTTTTTCATCTACACCTGAAATATACTTACCTGTGATTGTGATTTTCGCTGAACCGATAGGCCATTTTAAGTCTTTCATCTCAATTTCAACAGGAATGCTTGTTTTTGTTATATACTCAAGCTCTGTGTAATCGCCTGTTACCTTTGTTGCAACTCTCTCATTTGATGTAATGTAGTTTGCTGTGTAGCTTAATGGATATGAACAGTTAGAAGGACTGAAAGCTGTTTCTTTGCCGATTACGTTCATAAAGCTTTCAAAATCTCTTACTCTGAACATATCAGTAATGTTACCTGCTGCTCCACCGAGCATATAAACATTTACACTGCAGTTTTCAAGTGCATTATCCCATGCCTGCTTAGAGCTGAAGCTGAATTTATTTGCTGCAAGCTTCTCTGAAGCCTCGAGTGATGTTTTGCTTGTGTTTGATGTAACTACTACATATACCTCTCTGCCGTATGTTACGCTTGAAATATATGCAGGGATGTTTTCTGAGTCTACCTTGTTATTGATAAGAACCTTCTTTGTAACTGTATCTGCAAATACTTCGTCTGCATTTTGCGGTAACTCAGCGGATACAGTATAGTAAGCCTGTCTGTACTGCATAACATAAGTGTTCTGTTTGCACTCGTTAATTGCCTTAAAGTCTACGCCCAATCCCTTTAAAACATCTGCAGATACTCCAAGCTCTGCCTGTAACTGAGATTCACTTGAAGCCTTTGCAAAGCTGAGTGTTGCCTGAGCCGCTACATCGTGGTTGCTGTAACCGTCAATTATCTTGTAGATTTCCTCAAGCACATCTCCTTCTGTCTGAGGTACTGTTTCGAAAGAACACTTTTCTCTGCCGCAATCAACTGTGAATTTCATCTTGTTTCTATCTGCATTTATCTTTGTCGGTGTTCCGTTCACAAACTGTTCATTTATCTTTATCAACGAACCGGGATATGTAACAGACTTTATTTGGTTGATTGCTGAGAAGTCATTATTTGATTTTTCAAGTGTTTTCTCCTTAGGCTGTGCAACAATAAGCGTACCGTTATCGTGATTGTAAAGCCTTATATTCTGCTTATTTTCAAAACGCTTTGTAAGGTTTACCTTGCTGTGGTCAATTTCATTGTAGAGGTACTTACGTAAGCTCAATCTGGTTTTACTTGTTGTAGATGTATTTGCTGTATTAGATGTGTTTGTCTCTGCAACAACCGCTGTCGAGCTCTGAGGAGTTGTCTCTGCGGCACTTACCGAAAACATTGAACCTGCTGATAACATACTGATAGCAGCCATTGATATTGCAATAATTCGTGTTCTTAAATTCTTCTTTTTCATTTTTACATTCTTCTTTCTTTTTTTATTTTTGGGTTTTTGCTTTTTGTTTTTGTTGTGCTTTTATTATACAGCTTTCATAGTGACAACTTAGAGACAAAAACAATCTTGTTTTTTATTTCTTTTGTTTTGCTCATTGTGTTTCGCTGTTATGGCTATATATTAACAAACCTCTATGGACAAGATAGGGACAAAATAAAAAAGATTTTATTTTTTTCGTTTAACAATAAAAAAGAGTGTTCATAACTTAAATCCGTTATGAACACTCTTACTGGCAGGGGCAGAAGGACTTGAACCCTCGGCACGCGGTTTTGGAGGTCATCCCTTTAGCTCTTATTTATGCCGATAAATACTGACTTTTTAAGCATTTTTATTAATTTTGACAGCCATTTGACAGCCGAGGGCTTATTAA
>JAXJUJ010000014.1:0-21691 GCA_036309125.1 Acutalibacteraceae bacterium
AAGTAACGGGTTTCCCATGTTTCCACGCCCTTACCCTCTGTGTTTTTGTAGTAAACGACTACATCTTCAATAGGTATACGGACTCCTTCTGAATCGCGAACTTTATAGCTGTAGCAATGATCAAATGCCGAACCCTCAAAACAAAGAACGCTGAACGTTACCTTGCCATCAGCTTCCTTTTTATCTACAAAAAATTCAGCAGCCGGACCTGATGTACTAAAGCTCCAATACCCACCCTCAAGCTCAACCTGAGGTTCGAGAACATAATCATAAATTACATATTCGTCAGGAGAATAAAACACTACCTTTCCGTATATCGGAAAAATCGGACCGTTATCGCGACCGTAATAAACAAGCTCTTCTCCGTTCTGAGCCGTGAATACAACTTTAGTACAATCCTCCTCAGCGGGTTCCGCTTCAAAAACAAAAATTTGTGTATCACCCTCGATTTTTGTGTCTGTCAGTTCAAACCAACCGTAATCGGTTTCTTCACATTCCCAGACCAAGCCCGTCTCCTCGTTATATGGCAAGGCAACCTCTGTCACGTTCAAACCAAGCGGTGTTCCGAACAAACTGCCTAACCACATAAACAAATAAATGAAAGGCATAATCGGTAACAACAGTATTGTAACTGAACCCATAAAGCATTCTCCTCTTTTTTACTTCATTTATTCTTTAAAAAAATGCTCTTCAACCGTTGCGCAGATTGCGTGGTAAACGGGCAGATGAAGCTCCTGAATTTTGAAGGTTTCATCCTCGTTCACTACGATTGAAAGATCGCAGATTTCCTTGAGCTTTCCACCGTTTCTGCCTGCGAGTGCTGCCGTTTTAAGTCCCATTGACTTTGCAACGGCTGCTGCGGAATAAACATTCTTCGCGTTTCCCGAAGTGCTTATTCCGAGGAAAACATCTCCCTTTCTGCCCATTGCAAGAACCTGCTGAGCATAAATCAGATCAGGGTCGCAATCGTTTGCAAATGCCGTTGTAAGTGCTGCACCGCTGTTAAGAGTAAAAACAGGAAGTCCCTGCTGAAGCATATCGAGATCGACATCTTCAAGCGCAGGCACAGCAGAAACCATCTCTGCCTTTTTCTCTGCAGACAAAGGTCTTTTCTTCAGAAAGCCTTTCATCAGCTCGCCTGCAATATGCTCGGCATCTGCACAGCTTCCTCCGTTTCCGCAGATGAGAAGCTTTCCGCCCCACTCATAGCAATTTATAAGCATTTCGCAAAACATACGGATATCCTTTTCGTTTTCTTCAAGAATAGGATATCGCTGTATAAGCTGTGAAATATAATCCATAAAATCACTGCTTTCAAAAATTAATCATATAAGAAATCTTCAACGTTGAAGTCATCGTCGATATCGCGGAATTCGTCCTCACCCTCGATTTCGGGAATCTGTGCAAAGACTTCAAACTTCCTGCCCTGTGACCAGAGCGACGGTGTGACACGGATTGTGTATCCGCAGCCACCGGGTGTCAGCCACTCGTGCATTGAAGCCTCGGGCAGACCGAACATCGAAAGAAGCGCCATTATGACACCACCGTGAGTAACGATTGCCGTTTTGGTGATACCTGACTGAATAATTCCGTCGATAACCTTGATCATCGTCTGTGCGATTCGCTGAGAAAACTCCTCGTTGCTTTCGCCGAAAGGAGGTGAAACACCTTTTTTGCCTGCAAGCCAATCAGGAAAAACAGGATGACTTTCCAGCTCCTCGGCAGACTTGCCTTCAAACTCACCGAAATTATATTCGATGAAGCCGTCAATAACTATCGGGTCACAGTTAGGATAGATAAGCTTTGCAGTCTGTGTGCAACGCTTGAGAGGGCTCGAAAAAACAGCTTCAACCATAGGGTATTTATAATCCGTTTTCATCTGATTTATCTGCTCAATTCCCTCTGCGCTGAGTTCTTCATCCGTATGACCGATGTAACGTCCTCCTACATTACCTGCAGTCAGACCGTTTCTTATAAGTTGAATGTAATAAGACTTCATTTGTTTTTACTGATCCTTTAATGTTGCTTTGTAAAGTTTGATATAAGTGTTTGCCGAGCGACCCCAGCTATAGTCACATTCAAGTGCACGCTGTGTGAGAGCTGCCCAGTCGTGATTGTAATAAACATTCAGTGCGCGACGGATAGCATCAAGCATATCGTGTGCATTGTAGCTCTTGAATGTAAAGCCGTTACCCTCACCGTCACCACAGTCAGAAATAGAGTCACGCAGACCACCTGTTTCGCGGACGATAGGCACTGTACCATAACGAAGAGCAACCATCTGCGAAAGACCGCAAGGCTCACTCTTTGACGGCATAAGGAACATATCTGCACCTGCATAAATCTTTCTTGCGAGGTCAGGTATAAATCCGATACGAAGACCTACCTTATCAGGATACTTTGCAGCGATTTCTCTGAAGAAGCTCTCGTACTCGTAGTCGCCCGAGCCGAGGACAACAAGCTGAACTTCACTCGTTGCGAGAAGCTCGTCAAGAATACCCTTTACGAGGTCGAGACCTTTATGAGCAACGAGACGTGAAACCATACCGATAATCGGCACATCAGCACGGACAGGGAGTCCCATAACCTGCTGCAGGTCCTCTTTATTAAGCTTCTTGTCAGCAGGATTTTCTGCTGAGTAATTAGCTCTGATGCTCTTGTCTGTTTCAGGGTCATAGCCAAGCACATCAATACCATTGAGGATACCACTGAGCTTATATCTTCTCTCATTGAGAATGCTGTCAAGACCGTGTGAATACCACGGGTCAAGAATTTCATCTGCATATGACTGGCTGACTGTCGTTACCTTATTAGCACATTCGATTGCGCCCTTCATAAAGTTTACACAGCCGTCATATTCGAGCAAGGATGCGTGCTCTGCAGGAATGCCGATAACATCCTCCAGCACTTCTCTGCCGTAGATGCCCTGATACTGAATATTATGAATTGTGAAAATTGTCTTTATATTTTCATAACCCGGTGAATTAGCATACATTGCTGAATAGTAAACAGGTGTGAGCGCTGTCTGCCAGTCGTTACAATGAATAATATCGGGTTTGAAATCAATATACGGAATAATCTCAAGAACAGCTCTTGAGAAAAATGCAAAACGCTCTGCATCGTCATACTGACCGTAGATAGTATCACGCTTGAAATAATACTGATTGTCAAGAAGATAGTAGATAACACCGTTATATTTTGCTTCGAAAATACCGCAATACTGACGGCGCCAAGCTACGGGAACACAGATGTGAGTGATGAACTTCATTGTGTCCTTGAGCTCCTGACGGATTGTATCATAAAGAGGCATTACAACACGGCAGCCGATAAGTCTTTTTCTGAGTGCCTGAGGCAGAGAGCCTGCAACGTCACCAAGACCGCCACTCGCCATAAAGGGCAGAGCTTCACTTGCTGCATATAAAACCTTCATAAAAATTCACCCTTTCGTCTGTTTTTTCAGAAATTAAATTACAATACCCTTGCCGATGTAAACAGGGAAATTCTCGTCACCTGAAAGCACCTTGCCCGGCTTGATGACAACATTCTTGTCTGCAACAACACAGTTGAGCGAAACATCGTCGCCGATATATGTGTTCTGCATAAGCACACAGTTTTTAACAACTGTACCCTTGCCGATATGAACGCCACGGAAGAGGATGCTGTTTTCAACCTTACCCTCAATCACACAGCCGTCAGCCACAAGTGAATTTGAAACATCTGAACCAAGTCCGTAGATTGCAGGAACATCATCCTTAACCTTTGTGTAAACGTGTTGTGAACGGCAGAGTGCATCTCTGTTTTCCTTTTCAAGCAAAGCCATATTTGCTTCGAAGTAGCTCTGCATACTGTCAAGCATTTTGACAAAGCCTGTAGCTTCATAGCCGTAAATCTTAAGCTTTGAAACGTTTCTCTTGAGAATATCATCTGTGAATGAATGGTAACCGAGGCTTGTTGCTTCGTTTACGAGTCTTTCAAGCAAAGATTTTCTGAGGAGAACGATATTGATTGAATAATTTTCAACACCATCCTTGAGTCGGCGTGAAACAGCTTTGATCTTGTTTTCTTCGTCCATATCAAGGATTGCAAGCTCGCTGATATTCGGTGTTTCACCGTTTACATAAGCGATTGTGATATCTGCACCCTTTTCTTCGTGGTAAGCAAACATCTTTGTAAGATCGAAGTTGTAAAGTGCATTACAGTCGCACATAAGCACGTATTCCTCGTCAGAATACTGAAGGAAATTCATAACACCTGCAACAGCCTCGATTCTGCCTGAATAAAGACCTGTGTTTGAAGAGTTGAACGGCGGAAGGATATAAAGTCCGCCCTTCTTTCTTGAAAGATCCCACGCACGGCCGTTTCCTACGTGGTCCATAAGTGACTGATAGTTACTCTTTGTGATAATACCAACCTTAGCCATTCCGCTGTTAACCATTGCAGAAAGGTTAAAGTCGATAAGACGGTAACGTCCGCCATACGGGACTGAACCCATTGAACGCATAGATGTCAGTTCATTAAGATAGTTATCAAAATTGTTTGAAAAAACAAGTCCGAGTACATTATTGGCTCTCATCATTCTGCCCCCTTTACATCTTCGCCTATCATTGCCTTAGGCTCAACACAAGCACCCTTGCCGACCGTTACGCCGGGGCCTACAACTGCAACGCCCCAGTCTTCGAGGTTTTCTGTATCTTCGGGACGCTTGCCGACACAAGCACCGCTTTCGACAGTTACGTTTTCAGCTACGATTGCATACTGAACCTTTGCGCCTGACTTGATAACACTGCCGGGCATAATGATTGAATCCTTGACTACTGCGCCCTCTTCAACGTCAACATTGGCAAAAAGAACAGAGAAGTCAACTTCACCTTCAATTTCGCAGCCTTCTGCGATCATTGAATTCTGCACCTTGGCTGTATCTGCAACATAGTGAGGACAGGTGACAGGATTTTTTGCATAAATCTTCCAGCTTGAATCTGTGAGGTCAAGGTCAACCTGCGGATTAAGAAGGTCAAGGTTTGCCTCCCACAAGCTGTCGATTGTACCAACATCCTTCCAGTAACCGTCAAATTCATAAGCAAACATTCTCTCGCCTGCTTCGTGCATTGCGGGAATGAGGTCGTGACCGAAGTCATTGCTTGAAGACGGATTTGCCTCATCATCAAGAAGGTACTGACGAAGCTTCTTCCACGAGAAGATGTAAACACCCATTGAAGCCTTGTTTGAACGAGGATTCTTCGGCTTTTCTTCAAACTCTGAGATTGAGCCATCTTCGTTTACAAGCATAAGGCCGAAACGTGAAGCCTCTTCCCATGGCACTTCAAGCATTGCTATAGTACAGTCAGCTTCCTTTTTCTTGTGGTAGCTGAGCATTTTTGAATAGTCCATTTTATAGATATGGTCACCTGAAAGGATAAGTACATACTCAGGGTTATATCTGTCAATGAAATTGATATTCTGATAAATTGCGTTTGCAGTACCCTTATACCATTCAGTACCCTTGATCTGCTGGTACGGTGAAAGGATATGCACACCGCCGTCTGCACGGTCAAGGTCCCACGCCTGTCCGTTACCGATGTAATCATTAAGCTCGAGAGGCTGATACTGTGTGAGTACGCCTACGGTGTAAATGCCTGAGTTTACACAGTTTGAAAGCGGGAAATCAATAATTCTGTATTTACCGCCGTATGGTACGGCAGGTTTGGCGATGTTTTTTGTCAGGATACCAAGTCTGCTTCCCTGTCCGCCTGCAAGGAGCATTGCGATACATTCATGTTTGCGTGACATTAAGTGCTGCCTCCTTTTTATTTCGTCGCATCTTTTGCGGCATTTTCATTTGTTGTTTTTCTTTTTCTCGAAGCCGGAGCTTTGAGATATATTACACTCAGACCCGGAAGGTCGAGCGAAATACTGTTCTGAAGTCCGTGCATAGGAGCTTTCCTGCTCTTTACACTTCCTGTAGTGCCTGTGCCTTTTCCACCGAATTCTTCGCTGTCAGTGTTGAGAATTACCTTGTAGCTTCCTGCCTTCGGAACACCTATGCAGTAGTTTTCACGGCTGACGGGAGTAAAGTTACACACGGCAATAATTTCTTTACCGTCTTTGTCAATTCTTCTGAAGGCTATAACGGAATTGTCAACGTCATCGTTGCTTATCCAATTGAAGCCTGACCAGTCATAGTCAATCTGCCAGAGCGCAGGGTTTGCCTTGTAAAGCTCATTTATCGTCTTTGTGAAATGCTGCAGCTTACGGTGAGCCTCATAATCAAGCAGCAGCCAGTCAAGACCCTGCTTGTAATTCCACTCAATAAACTGACCGAATTCCTGACCCATAAACATAAGCTTTTTGCCCGGATGAGCCATCATATAACCAAGGAATGATCGTACACCTGCAAATTTCTCTTCATACTCGCCCGGCATTTTATTGATGAGCGAACACTTTCCGTGAACAACCTCGTCGTGCGAAATCGGCAGAACAAAATTTTCAGAAAAAGCGTAGAAGAAAGAAAACGTAAGGTTTTTATGGTTAAACTTTATGTGAATTCCGTCCATCGAAAAGTATCTCAGACAGTCATTCATCCAACCCATATTCCACTTGAAGTTGAAGCCGAGGCCACCGTCACAGACAGGCTTTGAAACCATCGGCCAGGCTGTGCTTTCCTCTGCAATCATCAGCACATCACCGTATTCACGGAAGATTGCCGTGTTGAGCTTCTGAAGAAATTCAATCGCCTCAAGATTTTCGTTGCCGCCGTTTTTATTCGGTCGCCAGTCGCCGTCATTTCTGCAGTAATCAAGATAAAGCATTGAGGCAACGGCATCGACTCTGAGTCCGTCGATGTGATACTTTTCAAGCCAGAAAAGAGCACTTGAGGTAAGGAAGCTTCTGACCTCATTTTTGCTGTAGTCAAAAACTCTTGTTCCCCACTGCTTATGCTCACCCTTGAGCATATCCTCATATTCGTAGCAGGGTTTGCCGTCAAACTCATAAAGTCCGTGAGCGTCCTTCGGGAAGTGAGCAGGTACCCAGTCAAGGATAACGCCAAGACCCGCTTCATGGCACTTATCCACAAAGTACATAAAATCCTTCGGCTCACCGTAACGTGACGTCGGAGCAAAATATCCCGTAACCTGATATCCCCACGAGCCGTCAAACGGATGCTCGCTTATCGGCAGAAGCTCTATGTGAGTATATCCCATTTCTTTTACGTATTTTGTCAATTCGTCGGCAAGCTGACGGTAAGAATAAAAAATTTCTTCACCGTGAACCTTCCACGAGCCGAGATGCACTTCATAAATATTCATAGGGCTTTCATAAGCAGATTTTGTCTTACGTGATTTCATCCACTTTGAGTCTTTCCACTCATAGCCCTCTATATCGTAAAATTTTGATGCCGTGTCGGGACGTGTTTCCGAATGAAATGCATACGGGTCAGCTTTCATCAGTCGTCTGCCGTCACGTGCTGTTATGCAGAATTTATAAGCGTCAAACTGATTGATATTGTCAACAAAGCACTCCCATATTGAACCGTCGGAAAGCCGGTACATATGATTTACATCGCTATCCCAGCCGTTGAAGTCTCCGACAACACTGACAGCAACCGCATCCGGTGCCCAGACACGGAAAACCACCTTGTTATCATCAACACGGTGTGCTCCGAGAAACTCATACGCTTTTGCATTGTTTCCCTGATGGAACAGATACACAGGAACATCGTTTGAATGCTTTTCCCTGTTCATTTTCAATCCCCTCCATTTCAATAGACGGACTTATCCACTTATACATTTATTATTTTACCAAAGCGCAAAACAAAATTCAAGTTATTTTGACTATAATATTCAAACAGTATGTAGAAAAATATCGACCATTTTGTGTATTTTGTTACAAAAAAGGAAGTCACCGGACAGACTGTAAAGTCTGCCCGGTGAGCGAAAATTTCTATTTGGAATTAAAACAAGCCTTTGATTGCCTGCGGAAGAAGAACTGCAACGTAGCTGTAAAGCATTCCGATGATTTCATTAACGATGTTTGAAATGTAAGCACCGATGTTTGAAGCGTTATCTGTCGGAAGATCTGTCGGCTCGAGCTCAACCTTCTGTGAAAGGTCCTTCTTTATTGCGTACTGGTCGATGAGTGAGATTTCCTGTGTCTCATCGTCAACAAGGTATGACTTGATGATAACCTTATCACCGTCAACAACTGTTGTCATAAAGCAGCCGCCCATATCTCTTGTTGAGAGGTCGAATGCACAAGCTTCACCGATAGGATCGATAGCATCCTCATTGAGGCCGTATCTCTTAGTACCTGCTGTTGAGGGAAGGATATGAACTGTACCGTCAGGATTGTTTGCGAATGTGATTTCTTCGCCGTTATAGTTTTCTGTTACATATGTAACATTCTTGTTAACCTCATCACCGTTTACGGGGTATGAACGGTAGTAAACGTGGTCGTGACCTGCATAAACAAGGTCGATATCGAGATCTGCAAAGATTTCGCCGAGAACGTTTCTCATGATGATTGTATCAGGCTTGTTGATGTTTTTACCCTCTGAGTAGAGAGCTCTGTGCATAAATACAAACTTCCAGTCAGCATCAGAGTTTGTCATATCGTTGATAAGCCAGTTTCTCTGTGACTGTGACATCGGATACATATCGTTTGTATTGAGAACTGCAATGTGTGCATTACCGTAATCGAATGAATAGTAAACACCGTTTACCCAGTTAACGTTTGACTCTGTGTTCTCGTTTGAAAGGTTGAACATAGAATTGAAAACGTTGATGTTGAGCTTGTTTGTGATATTTCCGTCGTGGTTACCTGCAACGGGAGCAACTGTTGTTGACATATTTGAGAACTCAAAGTGCTTGAAGTACCAGTCCCACTCTTCGTTTGTATTGTCGTTAACGTAGTCGCCGAGAGTTGTTGTGAACTCTGCGCCGGGAAGAGTTGCAACTGCACCCTTGAGTGTTTCTGAAGCTTCTGCGAAGTTTTCGTCGCTGCTTGCCTGAACGTCAGCGATTGTGATGAATGAGAACTCGTCATCACCGTCATCTGTTACGAATGTGCCTGCTTCGCTCCAGAGATTCTTAGCCTTGTCACCTACGCGGTATGTGTATTCTGTGCCCGGCTGAAGGTCTGAAACTGTTACCTTGTGGCAGAACTGATCACGGAATGCATAAACATTGTCTGAAGAATATGTCTGTGCATTTACGAAAGAGCCGTTGAAATCAGCTGTCTTTACGATCTGAACGTCAGCATCTGAATAGTCTTCTGTGTACCAGCAGAAGCCTCTTGATGTCTGAGAATCACCGTTAAAAGAAACGCTTACTCTTTTAACTGCATCTGTTGCTTCCTCAGCAGATGTTGAGATTGCTGACATACCGAAAGCGAGTGTCACGCAAAGAACAACTGCAAGGATTTTCTTTGAAATCTTTTTCATTGTATTATCCTCCTGAAAATTTTTACAGAAATATTATACACCATTTGTCAATACACGTATCGGTGTAAAAAACCTTTTGTATTTTGTGCAAGATTACAGATTAATCTTCAATTCTGAATTTTCTGAACATTACATTTTTGCGATAATGCGTATATGTCAGATAGACGTATTCTCCGTCCGTTATTGCTGCAGGATAGGAATATTCAGCGTCCTTGTCCTCATCCTTTTCGATTTCAACTGCAGGAAGGAAGGTTTCACCGTTATCCTTCGTTATAGCATAAGAGATGATGTTTCTGTCGCCCCAATCGGCACAAGCTATCGGGTTATGGAAAACAGCAACATCACCGTTCGGCAGCTTAACGCAGTCGATACCGCTGTTGTTGTTCGGCAGATCAGCCTTCTCTGCAGGTGACCAGTTCACAAGATCCTCCGAGAAGCTTCTCATAACATAACCTTCAGTTGAACGAAGAAGTGCATAAACCTTGCCGTCAGCCTCCCAGAGTGTCGGCTGTATGATTCCCTTACCGACAGCCTTTTTGTGATTGAATTCAATCAGATTGCCCTTCTGCCATGTCCTGCAGTTATCTTTTGAGAAGTCAATAAAGGCGTCCCACTTTGTGTTTGTTTCAACTGATGCGGGAGCAACTACAGTACCGTCTGCAAGAACTATTGCCTTGTTTTTGACAGGACCGCGACCGCCTGATTTGTCGCCCTCAACAAGCTCGGCAGCTTCACTCCATGTCACACCGCCGTCAGTTGATGTGCGGAAGTATGTCTGCCATTTTGTAATTTTCTTACCAACCTTGAAGAAAAGGAAAACCGTACCGTCCTTTTCAAGAAGAACAGGATTCCAGCAAGGAATGTCATCTGTAAAAGACATCTGCTCAGGGTCTGACCACTTACCGTTTTCATATGTCATAAGGTAGATTCTTACATCGTCCTTACCCTCTTCAGTACCTGCGAAGAAAGCACAAAGAAGCTTTTCGCCGACCTTCAGAATTGTTGAAGCGTGGCACTGGCTGAAAAACTTATCCTGTTCAAATAATAATGTGTTTTCAATTTCAATCAATTTCATAACTTATCTCTTTGAAAGTACATCTGCTTCGTACTTTTCAATCTCCTCAAACCAGCTTTCACCAACAGGCACACCGCAACGTGCACAGTATTCATTCCACACATCTGCAAACGGATATGTCTTGAGCTCCTCCTGAAGTGCGAGAAGCTTTGTTGTGTTTGCACTGTCCTGAAGCTCTGTCAGAGCAGCGTGCGGAGTAAGAAGTGCATTGAGCATAGCCTTCTGCACATTACGAAGACCGATTACCCATGCAGCAACACGGTTGATTGAAGCGTCGAAATAGTCTGTTGCGATGAACACACGGTCAAGTGCATCGTTAGCAACGATTTCTTTTGCGATTTCCTTTGTTTCGTCATCAAAAATGATAACGTGGTCACTGTCCCAACGTACACCTCGTGTAACGTGAAGTGCAATCTTCTCATTGAAAAGAAGAAGAGAAGAAATCTTATCCGAAACAACCTCTGTCGGATGATAGTGACCGTTATCCATAAGAGGTGTGATACCCTTATAGTTAACATATGAAAGGCTGAATTCTGCTGAACCTACTGTGTAAGATTCAAGACCGATACCGAATACCTTTGATTCGAGAGTTATATAAACCTTTGTCTTGTCATAAGGGATTGCAAGAATTTCATCAAGAGACTTCTTGAAACGTGCTCTGGGTGAAAATCTGTCCGCAGGGATATCCTTGTAGCCGTCAGGAATCCAGATATTCATAACACAGGGTACACCTGTTTCCTCTGCGAAATATTCAGCGATTTTAAGACAAGCCTTGCCGTGATTTACCCAGAAGGTACGTGTTTCTTCATCAGGTGAAGAAAGTGTAAGATTGTCCTTTACCATCGGATGCGAGAAGAATGTGGGGTTGAAGTCGATACCCATTCCTCTTTCCTTTGCATATTCTACCCATTTTGCGAAATGCTTCGGCTCTATCGCATCTCTGTCAGCAAATTCGCCGTTTTCAAAAATCGCATAGCAAGCGTGAAGGTTGAGCTTCTTCTTGCCGGGAATGAGTGAACAAGCCTTATCAATATCAGCCATAAGCTCTGCAGGTGTTGTAGCCTTTCCGGGGTAGTTACCTGTAGTCTGGATACCGCCTGAAAGTGCTTCCTTTGAGTCGAAGCCTACAACGTCGTCGCCCTGCCAGCAGTGCATTGAAATCGGAAGTACAGAAAGCTTTTCAATAGCAGCTTCTGTGTCGATACCGATTTTTGCATATAAATCTTTTGCATATTCGTAACGTGTCATAAATTAACCTCCGTAAAATTCTGATACACAGAAAGTTTATCATATTTGCATCGAAAAAACAATAATAACAGCAAAAGATTATATTTAATGTATACTGAGTTTTAGTCATTTCTGTTTTTCGTACCGTTTTTTTAACGATTCGTACCCATTGACGAAAAAAATTTTAAATATGTGCTATATTGATTAAAACAAATTGCAGGAGGAAGGTTTATGCCGAAAAAAAATCACAAAAAGTTATTATTGTTATTAATACCACTGGTTTTAATAATTGCTCTCGTTATTGTCATTATAGTTGTTGCATCATCCCCGAAAATGCAGTGGGAATGTTCTGACTGCGGTGCTGAATGGGACGGTCAGGCGTATTACAACAACGCCCCGGCAGGTGTTTGGTGCGAAAATTGTGCTAAATCTTATTATGGCGAAATATATACAGACTATACTGTGCTATCTGATTCGTCGAGCACTGAACAAAATCAGGCCGAAGCAACCGAACCGGAAGTTACTGCACCTGCCGTTACATATACAGAGTATAGTAATTATTTCCCCGACTCTCCCTTTAGTGAAGATCTGGCTTGCGTTGGCTTCAACGGAAAAAACGCTTATATAGACAGACAAGGTGTGGTACAGTTCTTCCTTCCCGAGGGTTATGATTCAGGCGAGTGTTTCTATGAGGGCTGTGCTATAATAACAAACGGTTTAAGCTCAATGTATGACACGGACAAGTATTCCGTTATTGACAAAACCGGCAAAGTTATCATTGATGGCCCTGCTAATGACCTTGTTTATATCTCAAGAGCATCTGAAGGTATGATATGTGCCGTAAAAGAAGTGGAGTCGCATACAGGAACAACGGTTTCTATTATTTTTTATGATCTGAAAGGAAATGTAGTTACCACAATCGAAAACTTCCACGACAACAGCTACTATGTACATTTAGGATATTTTCAGTTCGGAAATGTTTGTGTCGCAGACAGCGATGTATATCCTACCGCTTACCATTACTATGATAAATCCGGTAAATTAGTGAAAACAATCCAGGGTATCGCCTCTCTTCAGGGAGATGAACAGTATAAATATGTACCTGATTCTGTATCCTATAAAAGAGGAACAATTTTCGACAGAAAAAATCTCAAAGTAGTTTCTGAAGTCGATAAGATCGTACATAACGATTCTCCGTCAAAAAATGCAGAGTATTTTGCTTATTCCGTATATGACAAAACCACAAAAACCAGCAACTTTGTTATTTCCGACAGGTACGGAAATAAAAATTCTTATGCAGTAGAAGGTTTCGGCTTCATCCGTGAACAAGAGACAAGAGATGATAACAGATGGATTCTTCAGCTTCAGAATGATTTTTACGCTGTTGTTAACGAAAAGGGCGAATTTGTCATCGGGCCGGTTAAGTCCGACATTCACTATGTAGGCGAATCTATGTATTTCGTAGAAGAAACCAAAACCGTTATGGATAAAGACGGAAACGAACTTTTTGTGACTCCCTATGATGTTGAATATAATATGATCGCATCCGGAGAAGGAGTCAATGAAAATTATTACATTGATAAGCAAGGAAATGTCCTGACTACTATAAAGGTTAAAAATTAATTTATAACAACAGCATATTATCTTGATTATGTTTAATTTTTGATTTAAAATATATACCATAATATACACGAGGTGATTTTATGGGTAAAATTATTGCAATCGGCGGCGGACGCTACAGCGACGGTGAGATCAAAAACATTCTTGAATACATAGCTTCCTGTGCAAACAAGGAAAATCCTTCTGTTCTTTTCCTGCCGACAGCAGGCTTTGATGACATCGAGGGTGACGAGGACATCAGAGATATTTTTCTCGGCTGCGGTTGCAGCTTTGACTACCTCTTTCTCACAGACAAATCCCTCACAAAAGAAGATATCCGCGAAAAAATTCTTAATTCAGATGTCATCTACGTCGGCGGCGGTAACGTCGAATTTATGATGAACACCTGGGATGAAACAGGCGCTTCAGACATCCTTCGTGAAGCCTACGAAAAAGGAATCATTATGTCAGGCTACAGTGCAGGTGCGGTCTGTTGGTTTGCCGAAGGGTATGACGACTGCGGTCCCGACAGAAGCTTCATCTTCTGCGACTGTCTCGGCATTCTCCCGTACAGTGCCTGTCCTCACTTCGAGGGTAACGGCTGGTACAACTTCAAGGATGAGATAAAAAACCGACCTCTTTCAGGTGTCGGAATTGAAAACGGTGCTGCGCTTATTTATGATAACGGAACATTCAGCACAATGCACGGAAACGACGTCGGCTATGTGTGGTTTTTCAACAAAGATAAGAATTACGAGGGTAAGACACTCTGATTTCATTTGACTTGAAAAATGTTTTGTGATAAAATACTTGCATCTTTTATACATTTCAGGAGGTATTTACTATGAAAAAGATTCTTGCAGTATTTCTTGCTGTAGTGATGATGTTCACACTTTCATCAGTTTCATTTGCAGCAGATAACAGCAAAAACGGCAACCTTCAGTTTGACGAAAACGGCGAATTCAAGATCCTTGCTTTCGCAGACGTTCAGGACGGCTATCCTATGCACGAGGACTTCCTTGTCTATATGAACGAAGCACTTGACAAGACACAGCCTGACCTTGTTATCTTCCTCGGCGACATCATTATGTCTGCTGAAACAAGCGAAGACTACTGGAAGGGTTACGATCAGCTCATCGAGCCCCTCGAGGCAAGAGGAATCCCCTTCACATTCGTTTTCGGCAACCACGACGATCAGGATACACACAAGGAATCAACCAAGGATGAAAAACTTGCAAAGTATATGACATACGACAACTGCCTTGCATACGATGCAGACGTTGCTCTCCACGGTTCAGGTACACACAACCTTGAAATCCTTTCATCAGACGGTTCAAAGACAGCTTTCAACCTCTGGATGATGGACAGCGGTGACTACATCGACGGTGGTTATGACTGCGTTCGTGCTGACCAGCTTGCATGGTACACAGAAACAAGCAAGCAGCTTGAAGCTGACAACGGTGGTAAAGTTCCTTCACTTATGTTCCAGCACATCGTTCCTGCAGAAGTTGCAAAGGAAGTAATGTTCACAGTTAACGGCAACCTCGGCGACCTCGCTTCAACAAACTTCTCAGACGGTACAGCTGCTACATACCTTCCCAATATCTTCGGTTTCGAAGAAGGCTGGATGTTTGAGCAGGCTTGTCCTTCACCTGACTGCGAAGGTCAGTGGGATGCAATCTCAGATCGTGGTGACGTTCTCGGCGTATTCTTCGGCCACGACCACATCAACACATACGTTGCAAACATCAACGGTATTGATGCAGTTAACGTTCCCGGCTCAACATACAACTCATACTACGATATGACTTGTCAGGGCGCAATGCTCCTCACACTTGATGAAAACGATCTTTCAACATACGAAAGAGAAATGATCTACACTTCTGACATCGCTCTTGAAGAGGGTTCAGAGCTCCCGAACGGCGAATTCGGCAAGGCTCACTACTGGTTCGCAGGCATCGGCAGAGAGATTATGAACTTCATCGTTAAGGCTATGAGAGTTTGCCTCTACCCCTTCTTCTTCTGGGCTGCATAATTTAATTTAAAACAGAAAAGACCTTCCGGATTATCACATTTCCGGAAGGTCTTACTTTTATACAGCATAAAGAATATTCTGATTGCGGATTTCAGGATCCTTTATCATATCGTTAACGGAATAAGCGTGTCTTTCAAGCTCAGGTGAATCAACTCTCGTCAGCTTCTGTGCCGAAAGCTCAGCTATTACTTTTGCAGAAACGCTTTCAATCATTTCCTGCTTTTCTTCAGCTTCCTTTTCATTGTTACCGCTTGAAATCAGATATTCC
This sequence comes from Acutalibacteraceae bacterium, assembly GCA_036309125.1. Classification (GTDB taxonomy): domain Bacteria; phylum Bacillota; class Clostridia; order Oscillospirales; family Acutalibacteraceae; genus CAG-488. The sequence goes on from JAXJUJ010000014.1 coordinate 15,641, forward strand.
AGATCATCATATAATCCGTTTAGCTTTTCAAGCTCACGAAGTGCACGGAAGGTCCATTTGTAATATGGCATATATTTTTTGTTGAGAAGAAAAATCACCTTCAGTGCCGTGTTAACAAACTCTGCCACAGCAAGCTGTGCAGCTGCCGTTTCCCCTCTTTTAATACATCTGCCGTAATTGTACTGACCCGACTGCGCCATAAGAAGAATGTTTCCCGCAAGCTTTTTAAGCCGTACATCCTCGGGCATATAGGCTATTTTTTCACGAAGCTGTGTCATCAGACCGTAGTTGTCACAGAAAACTTTTCCGTTTGTCGCTTCAAGCGGAAACTGCTCAGCAATGCAGAACCAGCCTACTGTCGGGATATCTGCATTTGCATCACCCGTTTTTGCCTCAAAAAACTTGCTGATTCTTATCACTCCGTGACGGTTACCTCCGACAGGATTCAGAGGGCTCCTTTTATATCCCATAAATTCTTTCGGTAGTTTTGCATACGCTCTTTCGAGCTGAAACTCTGTTCTGGAATCAATAATACTTTCATCAGGGATAAAAATGCAGAAGCCGGGTTCAAAATCGTGATCCTGAGAAACCTCATCATCGTAGCCGAAGCATTCCGATCCACTCCCCACAAGGCCGACAGCAAGATACTTCTCAATTTCAGCGAAATTTTCCTTTATCATTTTTTCGCCGTATTCATAATAAAACTTTTCAGAAAGTTCAAGACCTTTCATAAATATCCCTTGCTCTCTTTTCCAAATCTTTTTCGTAAATAAAATAACCGAAATAACCGAAAACAGATGCACATTTCTCGCAGACAAAGGCATAATAGCCATCTCTGTTTTCGTGTTCATCAAGAATCTTCATCGCTTTTTCAATATACTCCCTGACTACTTCGTCACTTTCAACAGCACCGAGTTCAGTTTCCTTTGCACTTGCAATGTTAAGATAGGTTATCGCTACCTCAAGGTCACCGTCGTCAGCGTTTTCCATAACGGTAACCGCCTTGTCATAAAGCTCATACGCTTCATCATATCTCTCAAGGTCAACGAGTGCCAAAGCCATATTATTGAAAAGTCCGCCAAAACGTTTATCATCGGGACTCAGCTCTTTTTCGTAAACACTTTTTGCCTTTTCAAAAAGTGGTAAAGCACTCTCAGCCTTGCCGAAAGCTTTATAAACCGTGGCACAGTTGATGTAGGTTGTACCTGCACCGATGTTCTCTGCTATTCCCATTTCCTCAATAAGCTCGAGTGCAGACGAAACAGTCCTCAGTGCATCCTCTTCTCTGCCGAGCTTACGGTAAAGACCTGCAAGCTCATTGAGAATAAGCATCATACAACGCTTGTCATTCTCCGCCTTCGCCTCTGCGAACCAATACAAAAGATGTCTTTCGGCAGCATCGTAATCGTTTCTGCCAAGATGCTCGTCAAGCTTGCTGAGCACACGCTGTGTTAAAATCTGTCCCATAAAACAAAACCTCTTTCAGTTAACTGACACCATTATACCATTTACGCTTTGCAAAAGCAAACCCGATATCCGCAAGGAATACCGGGTTTTGAATATTAACAATCAACCGAAAAGAGTCATAAGAAACTCAATTGTATTTTTGATAATTGCGATAAGATCAAGAATAGTTGTTGTAAGTCCGCTTTCAAACATTATTTTCACTCCTTTGCAATGTGTTTCACTATACAAATTCAGCAACCTGTATATACTATCACATCTTTACAGGAAATTCAATCAAAAATTTAAAATATCAGAATTATCACTGCTACAGAAGCTTTCTTCTGTCACTGTTTTCATTGTGAGCTTTTACCAAATCATTGCGTTTGATTTGTTGTAAACTGACCAAATTTTATTTTAATAAAATGCAAAAAAACTATTGCAATTTATAATATAGTATGTTACTATATCCCAAAGTTAATAAAAAATTAACGATAGAGGCGCATCGCATTATCAGTAACAACTGCTATTCAAGGCCGTGGCAAGGCTTACGGCAGTTGCGAAAGGAATCGTTGCCGAAGGCAGCCGAAGCCAAGGCTGTGCTGGTAGTCGGGAATAAGATCCCGCCTATTGTCGCATATTGCGGAGAGCTATCTTATATTTTTTCACGGCTGTATTGCCGGAATAAATTCGGGTAGTCGATGCAAATCGGCTATTTTTTATTGCTTATTAACCTTAAAAAGGAGTTTTTAAAATGACAGAAAACAGCATCTTCAGAGGCGCATCCACAGCCCTCATCACACCGCTTAATGCAGAAGGAATCGACTACGAAAACTTTGGCAAGCTCATCGACTGGCAGATCGAAGAGGGCATCGACTCTCTCGTAATCTGCGGCACAACAGGTGAAGGTTCAACTCTTTCTGACGAGGAGCACAGAGACGCTCTCGAGTTCGCTTACAAGCGTGCAGCAGGCAGAATTCCTATGATCGCAGGTACAGGCTCAAATGACACAGCTTACGCTATCGAGCTTACAAAGTTCGCTTGCGAGATCGGCTATGAGGGAATGCTCCTTGTTACCCCCTACTACAACAAAGCTACACAGAACGGTCTTATCAAGACTTTCACAGCTATCGCTGACGAAAGCACAAAGCCCTGTATCCTTTACAACGTTCCTTCAAGAACAGGTGTAAACATCGAACCCGCTACATACGGTGTGCTTGCTGATCATCCGATGATCACAGGTATCAAGGAAGCAAGTGGCAACATCTCAAAGATCGTTGAAACAATGGCAATCGTTGGTGACAGACTTGACCTCTACTCAGGTAATGACGATCAGATCATTCCTCTTCTTTCACTCGGCGGTTCAGGCGTTATCTCAGTTCTTTCAAACCTTCTTCCGAAGGAAACATCACAGATGTGTCACAAGTTCTTTGAGGGCAAGACAGACGAGGCTCTCAAGATGCAGCTTGATTATCTTCCCCTCATCAACGCTCTCTTCTGCGAGGTTAACCCCATCCCCGTCAAGGCTGCTATGGCTGCTATGGGTTACGGTGAGGACTATCTCCGTCTTCCGCTTACTCCGATGGAGGATGCACACAAGCAGAATCTTCTCGCTCTTATGCGTCAGCAGGGGTTGAACGTATGATTAAGGTAATTATCAACGGTGCCTGCGGCAGAATGGGTAAGGAAGTTGAAAAAATCGTAGAAGCTTCCGAGGTAATGACTGTTGCCGCAAAGATCGACAAAATGGCAGCTGAAAGCGGCTGCTACACAGACATAAACGATTTCAACGGTGCAGCAGATGTCATCATCGACTTTTCAAACCATCTCGGTACGAAAGATCTTCTCGACTACGCTGTAAAAAACAATATTCCCACAGTTGTAGCTACAACAGGACATACTCCCGAAGAGCTTGCTCTCATCGAAGAGGCAGGTAAGAAAATCGCAGTTTTCCACTCTGCAAATATGTCACTCGGCGTGGCACTTCTCTGCGAGCTCGCAGTCAAGGCTGCTGCTACAATGCCTGATGCAGACATTGAAATAGTTGAAACACATCACAACCGTAAGCTTGATGCTCCCAGCGGTACAGCTCTTATGATAGCTAATGCGATCAAGACTGTACGTGAAAAGGCTCAGTTTGTCTTCGGACGTGAAGGAATGGCAAAAAGAGAGAAAAACGAAATCGGTGTTCATGCTGTAAGACGCGGAAACATCGTCGGAATCCACGAAGTCCTCGTTTCAACAGACAGCCAGACAATCACACTCAAGCACGAGGCTCATTCAAGAGCACTCTTTGCGGAAGGTGCGGTTTCTGCAGCAGAGTTTATTCTTAATAAGCCTGCAGGACTTTACAATATGAACAGCATTGTTACGGAATAAGGTGTTTTTATGATAAGAATTGGTATAGCAGGTTACGGTAACCTCGGCAAAGGCGTTGAAGCTGCCGTTAAGAATAATCCTGACATGGAGCTTGTCGCTGTCTTTTCAAGACGTGACCCCGACTCCGTAAAAATCAAAACAGAGGGTGTCAAGGTATATCCTTTTGATAAAATCACAGACTATAAAGACGACATTGACGTAATCATCAACTGTGGCGGCAGTGCAAGGGACCTTCCCGAATCAACTCCAGCTATCGCAGAAAACTTCAATGTTATCGACAGCTTTGATACTCACGCAAAAATCCCCGAGCACTTTGCAAACACAGATGCAAAGGCAAAGGCAGGTAACAAAATCGCTATCATTTCAGTCGGCTGGGACCCGGGAATGTTCTCTCTCAACCGTCTTTATATGAACGCTATCCTTCCCCACGGGAATGACTACACATTCTGGGGCAAGGGAGTAAGTCAGGGACACTCGGATGCAATCCGCAGAATCGACGGTGTCATTGACGCACGTCAGTACACAGTACCCGTTGAGAGTGCTGTAGAGAGCGTACGTAACGGTGAAAACCCTGAGCTTACAACAAGACAGAAGCATACAAGAGAATGTTACGTTGTCGTTGAAGAAGGTGCAGACAAGGCTCGTATCGAAAACGAAATCGTTACAATGCCTAACTACTTCGCAGACTATGATACTACAGTAAACTTCATCTCTCTCGAAGAGCTTCAGCGTGACCATATGGGTATCCCTCACGGCGGTCGCGTTATCAGAAGCGGCTTCACGGGCTTCGACCTCAGCACAAAACATACTATCGAATACAGCCTCAACCTCGAATCAAACCCCGAGTTTACAGGCAGTGTTCTCGCAACATATGCACGTGCGGCTTACAGACTTAATCAGAACGGTGAATCAGGCTGTAAGACAGTTTTCGACATCGCTCCCGCACTCCTCATCGACAAAACAGGCGATGAAATCAGAGCGCATATGCTTTAATCCGTTACCCGAAAGGATGTTTTAAAAATGATCTGCAATAACCTTGGTGTTAACGAAAAAGGTCATCTTACATTTGCAGGACGAGATACAGTTGAACTCGCAGAAAAGTATCAGACACCTGCATATATAATGGACGAAAACAAAATAAGAGAAAAGTGCCGTATTTATAAAGGCGCAATGAGCGAATTTTTCGGTGGAAGCTCAATGCCTCTTTTCGCAAGTAAATCTCTCTGCTTCAAGAGAATTTACGAGATTATGAAAGAGGAAGAAATGGGCATCGATGTCGTTTCTCCGGGTGAGCTTTACACAGCTGTCAAGGCAGGCTTCCCGATGGAAAACGCTTATTTCCACGGCAACAACAAGACAGACTTCGACATCGCCTTTGCTATCGAAAACGGTATAGGCTACTTTGTCTGTGACAATGTTGAAGAGCTTAATGCAATCGACCGTGAAGCAGGTAACAAAGGCATAAAGCAGAAGATTATTCTTCGTCTGACTCCGGGTATTGATCCTCATACTCACGCTAAAATCAGCACAGGTAATGTCGACTCAAAGTTTGGTGCAGCTATCGAAACAGGACAGGCTAAAGAGCTTGTTGAACTTGCTCTCGCAAAAGAAAACATCGCTCTTATTGGTTATCACTGCCATATCGGTTCACAGATTTTCGAATATGATCCGTTCTGTGATGCAGCCGTGATTATGATTAAGTTCATCGCTGATATGAAGAATGAGCTCGGATTTGAAGCAAGTGTTCTCAACCTCGGCGGTGGCATGGGCGTCAAGTACGTTGAATCTGACCCCGAAATCGACTATGCAAAGAACATCGAAGGTATCGCAGACCTTGTTAAGGCTGAATGTGCAAAGCTTGGTGTGACAATGCCGACAATCCTTATGGAGCCCGGCAGAAGCATCGTTGCTGATGCAGGACTTACACTCTACACGGCAGGTACACGTAAGGAAATCAAGGGCTTCAAAAACTACGTTTCAATCGACGGTGGTATGCCTGACAATCCGAGATACGCTCTTTATCAGTCACCGTACACTGTTATGGTTGCAAACAAGGCAAACGAAGAGGCTGACTACGAGTGCACAATCGCAGGACGTTGCTGTGAAAGCGGTGACCTCATTCAGGAGGGTGTTAAAATCCCGAAGCCTGAACGCGGTGACACAATCGCAGTCCTCACTACAGGCGCATACAACTTCGCAATGAGCTCAAACTACAATGCAATCTGCAAG
>JAXJUJ010000015.1:0-2948 GCA_036309125.1 Acutalibacteraceae bacterium
CCACAAGGGTGCTTTTTGTCTGCTCATAGCTATAAACAAAAAATTTATCAAACAAATTCGGGTTTGTCGGGCAGAGGTTACACCTCTGCAATTAATAATTAATAATGAATGATGAATCATGAATAATTGAGGGTCTGCGACGCTGAAATATAATAGCCGATTCAAGTCGTGTATGTAGGGGAGTCGTTTCGGCTCCCGCGGATTCCGTACAGATTTTGACGGGACGGGCGACCCGTCCCCTACTATATTGATTTGAAATCTGCCCGACAAACCCGAATTTACAGAACCGATTCAAATAAAATTTTTGAATATTTCCCCAAAAACTCCATATACTTTTTATTGAAACTTCTGAAAAATTATTGACATTTGATTTTATTGTGATATAATTTCTGTGTTAAAAGGTGAAATTTCTTTTAAACGGCGGAGACCCGACTTAAACGGAAAGTCCGACAGAGAGAATACGTCATTGGCTGGAAGCGTGTTCAGGATGAGTAGTAAGCACGGCAACACTTCGTTTGATTTACATTTTAATATCAAAAAGAGGATACTTTTAAAAGTATCAATGCGGGTGGCACCGCGGGTTATATTATATACTCGTCCCGGGAATTATATTTTTATAATTCCTCGGGACTTTTATTTTTACAAAAATCTATCAGGAGGTAGATAACAATGTATAGAACTCATCTTTGCAACGAAATAAGAGAGAAGCACATCGGCGAGACTGTCGAACTCGCTGGTTGGGTTGACGTTGTCCGTGACCACGGCGGCGTTCTCTTTGTTGACTTGCGCGACTACACAGGTATCACACAGGTTGTCGTTCACGACGAAAGCCTTCTCAAGGGCATCAGCAAGGAAACAGTTATCTCTGTCAAGGGTACTGTAACAAAGCGTGATGAAAGCACAGTTAACCCGAAGATCGACACAGGTCTTGTTGAGCTTGTTGCCGATACACTCAAGGTTCTCGGTGTATGCAGCCGTGACCTTCCTTTCGAAATCGGCTCAAATGACACTAACGAAAACATCCGTCTTAAGCACAGATTCCTCGATTTGAGAAATCCTGCACTTCATAAGAACATCGTTCTTCGTTCAAATGTTATCCGTCATATGAGAAAGCTTATGGAAGAAAAAGGCTTCCTTGAGATGCAGACTCCGATTCTTACAGCTTCTTCACCTGAAGGCGCAAGAGACTTCCTTGTTCCCAGCCGTAAGCATCCGGGCAAGTTCTATGCTCTTCCGCAGGCACCGCAGCAGTTCAAGCAGCTTCTTATGGTGTCAGGCTTTGACCGCTACTTCCAGATTGCTCCTTGCTTCCGTGATGAGGACGCTCGTGCTGACCGTTCACCCGGTGAATTCTATCAGCTCGACTTTGAAATGGCTTTCTCTACTCAGGAAGAGGTTCTCAAGGTCTGCGAAGACGTTGTAAGTGACGTTTTCCGCACATTCTCAGATAAGAAAATTACAGACACACCGTTCAGATGCATTCCTTACAGAGAGGCGATGGCAAAGTACGGTTCTGATAAACCCGACCTTCGTAACCCGCTTGTAATCTGTGACCTTACAGATATGTTCAAGAGAGTTAAGTTCAAACCCTTTATGAACAAGCAGGTAAGAGGTATCGTAGCTCCCTGTAAGAATGAAAGATGGTTCTTCGACAAATCACTTGCATTCGCTACAAAGCAGGCTAAGATGGCAGGTCTTGCTCATATCACTCTTCTTGATGCTGCAAATTATGGCTTTAAGGATGACCCGATCAGTAAGGTTATGACACCTGAAGAGATGAAGGAAATCGTCGAGCTTACAGGCGTTAAGGAAGGCGAGACAATCTTCTTCATCTGCGACAACTCTTCAGATATCGCTGACAAGAACGCAGGTGTTGTACGTACATGGCTTGGTAATGAGCTTGAGCTCATCAAAAATGACCGTTTCGAATTCTGCTTCGTTGTTGATTTCCCGATGTACGAGCGTGACGAAACAACAGATAAGATTATCTTCACACACAACCCGTTCTCAATGCCTCAGGGCGGTCTTGAAGCTCTTGAAACAATGGAGCCGACAGAGATCCTTGCTTACCAGTATGACCTTGTTTGTAACGGTATCGAACTTGCTTCAGGTGCTGTTCGTAACCACAGCCCCGAGATTATGAGAAAGGCTTTCGAAATCGCAGGCTATCCCGAGGAAGAGCTTGAAAAGCGTTTCAGCGCTCTTTACAATGCATTCCAGTTCGGTGCACCGCCGCACGCAGGTATGGCACCCGGTGTTGACCGTATCATTATGCTTCTTGCAGATACTGAAACAATCCGTGACGTTATCGCATTCCCGCTTGACGGTCAGGCTCAGGATCAGATGCTTGGTGCTCCGAGTGAGGTTACAGAGCTTCAGCTTTACGAAGCAAACGTAAGCATCCGCGGCAGAGGCGGCTCAGAAATGCTTGGTTCTGACCTTTCAGATTCTTCAGCTCCTGCTGCAAAGTCACCGAAAGCTCAGGCAAAGGCTCAGAAAGATAAGCTTGCAGAGCTTGAGTCTGTAAACGAACTCAGCTTCACAGATGATGAAAAGAAAAAGATGAACAAGATTTTCGAGCTTATGTCAAAGAATGAGGCAGACCTCGGAAATACAGATACAAATGATGTCGATCCGATGGTTTATGTTATGCCGATGACAAACATTCTCCGTGACGACGCAAGAGACCAGAAGTTTGACCGCAAGGATCTTCTTGCAGGTGCTCCGCAGAGCACAGAAGACAGCTGGCAGGTTCCCAGACTTGTAAAGTGAGGTGTTAAAAGTGGGATATTATGTTAACGAAATAAATATGGCAGGCAAAATTGCCGTTGACGATACAATCCTTGTAAAAGGTGTTCCTGCGACAGCAGGTTCAAAGATGCTTGAAAACTTCACCCCGCTTTTCAGCGCTGAGGTAGTCGAAAGACTCGAAAAAGCAGGTTACGGAA
>JAXJUJ010000016.1:0-1734 GCA_036309125.1 Acutalibacteraceae bacterium
TATGTTGACGATGGCTATACCGGTACAAATTTCGAGCGTCCCGGCTTTCAAAAAATGATTGAGGACATTGACCTCGGATATATTTCAACGGTTATTGTCAAAGACCTGTCCCGTCTAGGACGGCGCTACGATATGGTCGGATATTATATGGATACCTATTTCCCCGACAGAGATGTTCGCTTCATTGCTGTCAATGACAATATAGACAGCGACGAAGGTGAAAGTGAAATTGCGCCGTTCAAGAATATTATGAATGAGATGTATGCAAGAGATATTTCAAGAAAGGTTCGTTGCTCTCATCGTATAAGAGGTAATCTTGGCGAGCCGTTATCTCAACCGCCTTACGGGTATATGAAAGACCCGAATAACAAAAAGAAATGGATTGTCGATACCGAAGCTGCAGAGGTTGTTAAAAATATCTTTGCAATGTGTATTGAAGGTAAAGGCAATGAAACTATTGCCCGTAGCTTACAGGAAAACAAAGTAATGATACCGATGGCATATTGGCAGAGTAAGGGACTTAACAAGGGCGGTAAGAAAACTCAGCCTGACCCGTATAAATGGTGTAAGACAACAGTACAGAAGATTCTTGCACAACAGGAATACTGCGGTGATGTTATCAATTTCAAAACTTATTCAAAGAATTTCAAGAACAAAACCCGTCTTAACAATCCCGCTGAGAATTGGAAAATCTTCAAAAATGTTCACGAGCCTATTATCGACAGAGATACCTTTGAAACTGTTCAGAAGATGAATGCAAAGGCAAAGCGCAGAGCACCGAATCCCGAGCATGCTGAAAAGAATATGTTCTGCGGATTGTTATACTGTGCCGATTGCGGAAGTCCTTTATGGTTCAATGTCAATCATCCTAATACTGACATCAAGTATTTTATGTGTTCCAATTATAAAGGACGCAGGGGTACCTGTGAGGGTACACATTATGTCAGGGCTGATTCTTTGGAACAGATAGTAATGCTTGAATTGAGAAATCTTTCAAGTTTTCTTGCCGAGGATGAAGAAGCATTTGTTGATATTCTTGAAGCAAAAACCAATAAGAGTATTCTCAACCAACAGAAGTTTCTTGAAAGCAGTATTGATAAATCAATTGCAAGAACAAAAGAGGTTGCCGTGATGTATGAAAAGCTCTTTGAGAAGCATATCAACGGAGTTGTTAATGAAGAAAGCTTTATGCAGCTCTCACAGAAGTATGAAACAGAGCGTGATGAACTGAAGGTAAAAATCAGGAAATATCAGGAAGAACTTTCAGAAATTGAAAATCTCCGCACAAGCAAAGAGCAATTCACATTAGCAGTCCGTAAGTTTATGCAGATGGAAACACTTACACCTGCACTCTTGAATGAGCTAATTGAAAAAATCGAAGTCCATTCAATAGAAGGCAAAGGCAAGAACAAAACGCAGAAAATCATTATTCATTATCGCTTTATCGGGGTTATTGAAAATCCTGTTAAAGAGGAAAATATAGTCCTCGAAGCAAGACAAGGCGTAGCAGTGGAATATCTCACGGCATAACAAAAAAGAGCAGGCTAAAACCTGCTCGATACATAACAATTATATATTATTTAACTATGAGGAAATGTAAAAAAAGAAAAGTGAGTATTCACTTGTGTAATGAATACTCACTATGGTGCGAGAGACGGGACTTGAACCCGTACGGGATTACCACACGCCCCTCAAACGTGCGCGTCTGCCGATTCCGCCACTCTCGCATATTCA
>JAXJUJ010000017.1:0-2402 GCA_036309125.1 Acutalibacteraceae bacterium
GATAATATCGTGTGCCCAACGTGAGGGCTGTGGGCTCGGAGAAGCGAGCTCGTGTGATGTGTCGAGAATCGGCTTGATAAGTGCGCGTGTAAATTTATTTTTATGAAGGGGAGCAATGAGCTCTGTGATAGCCCAGCTTCTGCCCATACCTGCAGTAAGCTGAACGAAAAGCTTTGCACCTGTCTTATGGATTTCATCCATAAACTCTTTGAGTTCTTCAAACATCTTCGGGTTCTGCCAGAGCCACTTGCCCCAGAATGTATCGCGAAGAGGTGCGATACCCGGGATGATAAGACCAACATTGTTGTTAGCTCTTTCGAGGAAAAGCTTTGCAGCTTCCTTGTCAAAACCACAACCGCCGAGCTCAAACCAGCCGAACAATGATGTACCACCCATGGGACACATAACGATTCTGTTTTTGATTTCAACGTTACCTATCTTCCAGGGGGTGAATAAAGCTTCGTACTGCTTGTCCATTAAAACACTTCCTTTTAATAGTATAAATTTTCATACATATTTATAATAAAATAAAATCGCAATAATGTCAATTGATAAATGAAAAGTTTGTCATCTTTTTAACACAAGCAGGATAAAATTTCATATAAAAGGAGAGAAACTGAAATTTTGCCATAATATGAATACAAGCTGCAGAAAATGTAGCAATTGTACTGTAAATTTTAAATATTATATTGTATTTTTGTGCTAATTGTGTTAATTTGTTATTATGGAAAAAGGAGATGGTATTTATGGCTAAAAAGAAAGGGCCTTCTGCGGTTAAGGCACCGGCAAATGCTCTATCGTCTGACCTCGGAAAGCACATTACAAAATTTGAGTATGTCTGCCTTATGCTTGCTCGTATCGGTGGTATGTTCGGAACAACTCTTACGGGTACACTTGCGGCAGCATTCCTTCACGAATTGTATTACGGACCTGTAGGTGTCAATTCGGACGAGATTGCTGAAATTCTTGCTGTTCAGACGACACTTACAACTGTTCTTGGTATAGCAGTCGGTCTTATATCGGCTACAATTGTACAGAAGTGGAAGTCACGTTGGGGCAGATACCGTCAGTGGTACATAATCTGTCTTGTTCCGATTTTCCTTCTGACCGTTTTCTATTTCTATGTTCCCGAAGGCTGGGATGTCAAGCAGATGACACTTTTCCGTTACGGTATTGCTTGCTGTCAGACTATATTCAATGCATTCAACAACCTCGGACAGAATGTTGCTCAGGTTATTTCTCCGAATCCGAAAGAAAAGAAAACTGTTGCAACAATCTGGCAGCTTTCATATTATATCGGTTACGGCGGAGCATATATCGCAACAGCTGTTTATGGTGCATTCAGTGATGATAAGAACCAGATGTATATGACACTCGGTATTGTTGCAGGTGCAGTTACATTGTTCGGTAATCTTATGTGCGGTCTTTTCTGTAAGGAAAGAATCGAGCTTCCGAAGAAAGAAAAGGTCAAGATTTCAAAGACTCTTCTCACACTTTTCAAATACAAAAACTATCGTGCATATCAGTATATGGCATGGGTTAACAACTTCGCAGTGCTCGGTAAGATGTCAACATTTCTTGCAGCAATTACCGTCGGCTCATCAAACAATCTTCTTCTCACACTTCCGACTGCAGTCGGTACGGTTGTAGGTAATCTTATAACAACAAAGCTTTCCAAGAAACACGAGCCGACAAAGCTTCTCAAGTTCTGCGGACCGTACTCTATGGTTTCAGCAGGTATACTTTTTGCGATCTGTTTTGTTGAAGCAAAGTTTGGCATTATGTTCTTCTCGGGCTGGAACAGTATTTTCTTCTACATATTCTATTTCCTCTTCGGTGTAGGTATCGGTGTTCAGGAGCTTTCAAAATCTCATTTCGATGTTGAATATTATGACTATCTTGAATGGCAGACCGGTGACCGTATCGAAGCTATTCAGGGTGTTATTCCGGGATGGATCAATACAGCAATCAACTATGCAAGAGAATTGCTTATTCCGTTTATGATTGCATGGGTTGGTTATGAGTCTTCTGCAGAGGGTGACCTCGTTGCAACGATGCAGGCAAAACCGGATTATCTGAATACCTGCCTGTGGATTCTCGGTTTCCTTCTCTTCGGCTACACTCTCAGTAATGTTCTCAAAGCTGTTATCCTTAAAACAATGTATAACATTGAGGGCGAGACTAAGGTGAAGATGTATAAGGATCTTGAAAAGATGCGTGAAGAACGCCGCAAAGAAAACAAAGCAATCGAAGCAACAAAAAAATAATAAAATCTGAATAAAAACAAAAACCTCTTCTTGATTGAAGTGAACCCCAAAGTTTAGACAAAATTTAATATTAATTTGTTAGTGAATGAGTTCGGTATTGCACCGGGCTCATTCCTTTTAGTTTCAGGGAAATAC
>JAXJUJ010000018.1:0-1829 GCA_036309125.1 Acutalibacteraceae bacterium
ATGTTACTTCATTGGAAGCTTTCCCGCCTGAGGGCAGAAACTTTGCTCTTACCGTAGATGGCATAGTTTCAGCCACTAAAGAAGTGCAGGGTGATAATACAGTTTATAGAGTTAAGCTCAAAAGCGAAAAAAGCACAAAAGATAATCCCAAAACACTCTATCACGAAAATGCATGTGATACCCTTGACTTGTCAGGCTTTAATCTGCCTATAGGTGAAATCACAAGAGCAGATCTTGATTATCCCGGTGCAATAGTAGGTGTTACTGTCGATAAAAACGGCAAAGTCATCGAGTACTATGAGAGACTTGAAATTATAGGTGTAGGCGAGGCTGCTGCGGCAGGTATGTCAGGCTCAGGTAAGATAGAGGGCTATGTCGACGAAACCTGGACAATTGAGTGGAAATAATTATTAAAAAAAGCATAGTTGACACTTTCAGCATAAAAGTGTTATTATAGAAAAGTTAAGGCAAGATTTAATTTGAAGAGAACCAAATAAATAATAAAGTGAGGTAAAAATTATGGCAGGATTTTCAGATATCGGTGTATTTCTCGGATATGCCGAATGGGCAAAGGTTGACTATTATACCGCTCGCCCTATGGAAACTCAGGAAAGAATTCTCAAGTCTATTCTTAAAAAGAATAAGGATACCGAATACGGCAAGAAGGTAGGCCTCGGAGAAATCGACTCAATAAGAGAGTTCCAGGAGAAGATTCCTTTCTCAAACTATGATACCTATTCAGATTATGTTGACCGTATGGTGGCAGGCGAAAAGAACCTTATGATGAAGGCTCACAATATCCGTTACTGCTCATCATCAGGCTCAGTAGGTAAGCCTAAAATTCTCCCCAGAAGTGCAACTGACCTTTGGATTATGCAGTGCATGGGCTTCTCAGGTACTCCCGGTTGTGCATCAAAGTGGTTCAGAAAGAACGGAATGAAATTCCCCAAGCAGGTTGGCCCTGTTGTTATGATTCTTACAGGTCACAGAATGGAAGACGGTAAGATGTCAAACGGTGCAGGTCAGGTACCCCTGACTTACCTCAAGCCTATTTCAAAGTTCTTTATGACAACTCCCAACGATTTTATGTATCCTGAAAATGAAGATGCGGTAAACTCAACATATTTCCATCTTCGTTTTGCTCTTGAAAGACGCGATCTGACATATCTCGGTTCAATGGTTGTAACTCTTCTTACAACTATGTTTGACTTCCTTGAAGCTAACTGGGAAATGGTCTGCAAAGATATTGAGCTCGGCACTATCGACCCCAGCATCAAATGTCCTGACGAGCTTCGTGCCAAGTGGGAAAAGAAACTCAAACCCAACCCCAAGAGAGCCGCTGAGCTTCGTGCTGAGTTTGAAAAAGGCTTCGATACTCCCATTGCCAAGAGAATATGGCCGGGTTTTGCCTGGGCATACGGTATGGTAAGCTCAAACCTCGAGTTCTATGTTCAGAGACTTCGCAGACATATCGGCGATGCACCCATTCACAGCATGGGTTATGCTGCAGCTGAGGGCTATATGGCAATCCCTTGTGAGCTCAATGCTCAGGACTGTGTGCTTCTTCCTCAGTCAGTTTTCTTCGAATTTATTCCTATGGATGATCCTGACTGTGAAAGACCTCTGACAATGGATGAGGTTGAAGTGGGTAAGGATTACGAGCTTGTTGTTACTAACCGTTCAGGTCTTTACAGATACAGAATCGAAGACGTTGTGCGTATCACGGGCTATTATAAAAAGACACCCAAGATGCAGTTCCTTTACAGAAACAATCTTGCTATGAATATTGCAAACGAAAAGACAACTACTCAGATGGTTGACTGGGCTGC
>JAXJUJ010000019.1:0-2331 GCA_036309125.1 Acutalibacteraceae bacterium
ACCTTTGCTTCTTCTAAGGTATCGGGAAGCTCCTTGTACTGTCTTGCGGTTGTTTTATCTGCTTTAAAGAAGTTTATTTCGGCAGCAGGTGGCAGGTCAAGTTTGTTTTCAATTCCGTATAGACCTGCATAAATAAGCAGTGCATATGCCAGGTAAGGATTAGTTGTCGGATCTGGTGAACGAAGCTCTGCACGTCTGTATTCACCGCTTGCTGCAGGAATACGGATTAGCTGCGAACGGTTTTCGCCCGACCACGAAATATATTTTGGAGCTTTGGATTGACCAAATCTCAAATAAGACTCTTTCACCGGATTTAAAAATACCGTAAGCTCCTGAATATACTCCATTATTCCGGCAAGCATCTGTGGCAACAAGATATGATTATTATCATTTTTAACTGACATATTTATGTGCAGTCCATTGCCGGCTTTATCGGCAATAGGTTTTGGAGAAAAGTCAGCATACAGTCCGTTTCTTCGTGCTATGGTTTTAACAATTACCTGAAAAGCCATAGCATCATCGGCAGCAGTCAGAGGATCAGAATAACGGAAATCAATTTCATTTTGGCCGGGTCCCTCCTCGTGATGTGAACTTTCCGGATGAATGCCCATCATTTTCATACCAAGACAGATTTCGCGGCGAATGTTTTCGCATCTGTCCTCCGGTACCATATCCATATAGCTTGCGTTGTCATATGGTTCCTTGGTTGGATTACCTTTTTCATCAAGCTTAAAAAGATAAAATTCAAGCTCTGAACCGAAGGAAAACTCAACACCTGATTTATTTGCATCTGCAATAGCTTTTTTTAATATATTTCGAGTGTCATATTCGCAAATTTCTCCGTTTGGTTTTGTAATGGTACAGAACATACGGATAGCACGACCATTTTCAGGACGCCACGGAATTTGTGCAAGTGTTTCGGGGTCTGGGCGTAGGAATAAATCCGAGTGCGCTTCATCACCGAATCCGCCGACGGAAGAAGCATCAAAAGCGATTCCATATTCAAAAGCACGAGAAAGCTCGCTGGGCATTATGGATATACTTTTTTGTCTGCCGTAGACATCGCAAAAGACAAGGCGTATAAAATTTATATCCTCCTCATTAACATATTGAATAACTTCTTGTGCTGAATACTTCATAACTCAACATTCCTTTCCTAATTCGCAACATACATCTGCTTATATGGATTTTTACTGTCAGGTGTAATGAGCGTAAAATCAGAATTTAAAATTTCGCTTTCGTCATATCCGAAATATTTGCAGAATTCTTTTATATATTCTTTGATATCCTGCAAATCCTCATCGGTAGCACATCGTGCGTGAACCTGGCTTGGGAACCTGATTCCGGTGCAGGAGGAGCGGAGAAACATTTTGCCGCCGTGCATTCCTGTTCCGGGAAAGTTGCTGACAATAGGTTTTTCATCATCGGTAAGACCGAGAACGATTATTGTGCCGCCTGCCTGATACT
Organism: Acutalibacteraceae bacterium; assembly: GCA_036309125.1. Taxonomy (GTDB): domain Bacteria; phylum Bacillota; class Clostridia; order Oscillospirales; family Acutalibacteraceae; genus CAG-488. Next base: position 1,468 of record JAXJUJ010000019.1, read on the forward strand.
CGCCTAAAAAGCTTCCTGCTTTGCCGCCGATAACGAGTGCCGGTTGTTTTTCTTTATAAGCCTTCATATGAATTCCTGCACGGTATCCTGCGTTGCCTTTTACAAATATTTTTCCGCCACGCATTGCGTATCCTGCGGCATCACCGATATTTCCGTGAACTATGATTTCACCGTCATTCATTGTATCACCGACTGCATCTTGTGCATTACCCATGACTTCAATGGTTGCACCGTTAAGATATGCACCGAGTGCATTTCCGGGGATGCCGTTTATGGTAATCTTTTTGTCTGACATTCCGGATGCAATGAATCGCTGACCGAGGCATGAAGAAATTTCGCACTCAGCTCCTGCTGATCGTAAAGCTTCATTTAAATTCTTAAAATCGACATTTTTTGCATTTATATTCATATTATATCACACCTCCGAGTTTTTTTCTACGGATTTCAGGAAAAAACATCGCAAGTGACGGATTTTTTTTGAGCATATCCATATTTATTGTGTCAAGTGACGTCTTTTCTCTTACAAGTGAAGTATATATTCCGGCACGATTTACATCACCGATAATAATATATCCGGTAAGAACTCCGTCCTTCATATACAGTCTCTTTATGCTGTTTTCGCCCTTTTCTTCATAAACGCTTCCGCCTTCTTTTTCTGTATAATAGCTTCCTGCTGTCATTGCGTGAAGTCCGAAGAAGCCGATAGAGTTCATTGGAATTGCATTATCAAACAGCGAGCTGCCGCCTGCCATATTAGCACCGGCACAAAAGCCTTGCATATAAGCGTTGGGAAGGATAGCAAGAACCCTTTTCTGTCCAAGGGTAATATCGTTACCTTCGCTGCAATCGCCGGCGGCATAAATA
>JAXJUJ010000020.1:0-8354 GCA_036309125.1 Acutalibacteraceae bacterium
ATGAAAAAACCTCGCAAGGCGTCAGCCTTGCGAGGTTTTATTCATTTCGTCTAAACGAAAAATTTCTAACTTTAAACTGCGTTGCACCTTAAATTCTATTATTTTGGATGAAGGACAAGGCATAAACTCGATAAAATACTGGCGTATTTTGAGAGTTTTAACGAAGTCATTCGCCAAAAGAATTGATTTAAGGCTATTAAATCCCTAATTTACGCCGCCCAAGGCAAGTCGCTTTTCTTATACATTTTTTGTATGCATTTTTATAGGCTTTGCAGGAACACCTACTGCTGTGCAATCGGGAGGAAGATTACGGACAACAACCGAACCTGCACCGACGATGGTGTTGTTTCCGACGGATAAGCCCTGAATTATCTGTGAGCCTGTACCCATTTCGCATCCGTTTGCGATGTGTGTGCTTCCTGAAACATTTGAACCGGGGTAAAGCGTTACAAAGTCACCGATAACGGCATCGTGACCGACTGTTGCATTACCGCCGATGTAAACGTGATTGCCGATTTTTATATCGAGAGTTATGTAAGTATTTGCACAGATTATACAGCCTTCGCCAAACTGAACTCTTTCTTTGCTGCAGACACATCCGGGATCGATAAGAGTTGCAAACTTAACGGGTGCAATACCTTTAACCTTGTCAACAACGAGCTTTCTGATTCTTGCACTGCCGATAGCACATACGTAATAAGCATCAGGATATTTTGCTGCAGCAGCTGTTGTACCGATCACTTTATAACCGTCGATTACACGTCCCTGCACCTGAATGTTATCATCAATAAAGCCAAGGATATTCCATTCGGGAGAGATTGCATTTATTCTTTCGGCTGTCCAGGCTGTTTCTCTGCCGAGACCGCCCGAGCCGATGATGATTAAATCTTTCATACTACACCTCTTATTTCAGTGTGACGATGCTGACACCGTCTTCGCCTTCGCCGAAAGTGCCGAGACGATGCGACTTGACAAAAGTGCATTTTTTGAGATATTCACGAACAGCGGATCTCAGAACACCTGTGCCCTTACCGTGGATAACCGTGAATTCGCCGATACCCATTCTCAGAGCGTGGTCAATGTATCTGTCAAGCTCTAAAAGTCCTTCGTCAACTGTCATTCCACGAAGATCAAGACTTGTCTTTGCCGACATATTCATTCGGCTTTCCATCTTGCCTGTTGCAACTGTACGCTTGCCGCCTGTTTCCTTTTTCTTCTTTTCGACAAGACGGAGAGTTTCTTCCTTCACACGTGTTTTCATAGTGCCCATCTGAACGGTTACAAGACCTTTTTTGTCCTTAAGTGTGACTACAGTAGCTTCGTTGCCGATGTCTGCGATGATAACTGTATCACCGACTCTGAGAGGACGGGGGAGCACGTAGTCTTCATCAGAATCAAGTGTGCCGATGATCGGGTCAGCTGCAGAATCGATAGCATCAATGCCTTTTTTAACGGCTGCTCTTGCACGACGCGCCATTTCAGCGGCATCCTTTTCCTTTGCCTGCTGTTTACGGAGCTCTTCAAGCTCATTGAGAAGCTGATATGCCTCACGCTTTGCCTGCTCTGTGATACGAAGAGCCTGAGCCTTGGCGTTTTCCATTTCTTTTTCGCGCTTTGTCTGAATGTCAGCCTTCATCTGCTTTGCTTTTTCAAGCTCTTTGTCAGCAGCAGCACGGATTCGCAGTGCCTCGTTGTGCTCTTCCTCCATTTTTTTACGGCTCTGTTCAAGACGGTCAACAACGTCTTCGAAACGTGTGTTTTCCGTAGAAACCAGCTCCTGAGCGTGTTCGATGATGCTATCAGAAAGACCGAGTCTTTGAGAAATCGCGAAAGCATTTGAACGTCCGGGCACACCGATAAGAAGTCTGTATGTAGGACGTAAGGATTGCACGTCAAATTCGCAGCTTCCGTTTGTAACTCCGGGAGTCTGGAGTGCATAAGCCTTCAGCTCTGCGTAGTGGGTAGTTGATGCGATTTTTGCACCCTGATTGCGAAGCTGTTCAAGGATTGCGATCGCAAGCGCCGCACCCTCAACGGGGTCGGTACCTGCACCTAATTCATCGATAAGAACGAGACCTCTGCCGTCAGCTTCACTGAGAATTCGGATGATATTTGTCATATGTGATGAGAAGGTAGAGAGTGACTGCTCAATGCTCTGCTCATCACCGATGTCTGCGAGAACTTTGTCAAAAACTGAAATTTTGCTTCTGTCATTTACGGGAAGCATAAGTCCGCACATCGCCATAAGCGACATAAGACCGATGGTCTTGATTGAAACTGTTTTACCGCCCGTATTAGGACCTGTTATAACAATCGTGTCAAACTCCTGTCCGAGCTGAATGTCAACAGGAACAACTTTTTTCTTATCAATAAGCGGATGTCTCGCACTGCGAAGCTCAATAATGCCTTCGTCATTCATCTCAGGTACGGAAGCATTCATCGCATATGCCAGCTGAGCCTTGGCAAAAATCAGGTTAAGCTCAACGGCACATTCGTAGCTCTGCTTGATTGAGTTTGCAAAGCTGCCGACAGTTGCAGAAAGCTCTGCAAGGATTCTATCGATTTCGTCCTGCTCCTGATTTTTAAGAAGACGGATCTGATTGTTAGCTTCAACCACGGGCATCGGCTCGATGAATATCGTCGCACCACTGGCTGATGAATCGTGTACAAGACCCGGGATTTCGCTTCTGTATTCATTTTTAACAGGGACAACATAACGGCCGTTTCGCATAGTTATGATGTTATCCTGAAGATATTTGGAGTAGTTTGTATTGTGGGTGAATTTGCCGAGCTGTTCACGCACCTTGCCCTCCTGAGCACGGATTTTTCGTCTGATATCTGCAAGAAGGGGAGATGCGTTATCAGCAATTTCTTCTTCTGATATGATTGCACCCGTAATCGTTTCTTCAAGAAATTTATTGGGAACAAGGGCTGAAAAATAAATATCAAGAATGGTCATAACACCTTCATTGGTGCTTCTCCATTGAACTATTGAACGAATAACCCTGAGCACAGCTGCAATATCGAGCAGCTCACGAAGACTGAGTGTGCTGCCCGCATCGGCTCTGAAAAGAGCGTTGTTGACGTTTGTCAGTCCGCCGAATGACGGTCCGCCAAAACGTGCAAGGAGCATATGCGCATCACGGGTCTGATTCATAAGTGCCTGTGCGCTGTCAAGGTCTGACTGTGGCACAAGCTCAAGTGCTGAAAGACGTGCATCTTCACACGAAGTGTGAGCAGCGAGCATCTCGAGCACTTTGTCAAGCTCAAGCGATTTATGATGTCTGTTCATATCGCTCATCCTTTCATTGATTTGTAAAAATCAAGTGTTTTAAATTTCTTTGATGTCTGCACAAGAAGGAAGTTTTCTGTCACCTGAGAGAGAAAATCAAGGCTTTCCTGAGGCAGAGTGAATGAAAAAAGCTTAGCGGCATCGACGTAGCAGATGTGACGCATAGCAGAAAGAACTCCGTTGGGGAGCTTTATACAGGTGTGGTCGCTGACACATTCCTTGCAGAAAATCTGTCCTTCAACAGGACTGAAAAACATCCCTTCATCGGAAAATTCTTCACAGTCACCGCAGGCGACAAGGTCAGGCATATAACCTGAAAGAGTAAGCATCCTCAGCTCAACGATAGCCTTCAGCTGAGAGTGCGGACGCTTGGATTTTGAAAGCATATGTAATGCATTGAGGACGAGCTTGAGATAGTCAGCTGCATCATCCTCAATGGGCGCGAGTTCACCTGCGAGCTCGCAGAAATACTGCGCGAGCGAAAGCGACTCAATGTCATTTCTCAGGTCAAAAAATATCTCAATCGGCTGAGCTTCATCAATTGAATAAGCATCCTTGCCGCGATAAATCGAAAAATTACCGTAAGCGAAAAGCTGTGTCGCACTCTGTGACTTGCTTCGGATACGTTTCGCACCTCTTACAAAGGCACGTAGAATGCCATAGTCACGGGTGAGCAGAGTAACAAGACGGTCATCCTCGCCCGTCTGCTGTTCCCTTATTATCAATCCGTCCGTGCTCAGCTTCATTTTCGTTCTCCTGTGTGATATTTCTGTACTGCAGGTAATCGCAGACCTTGCCTGTGGAAGCAAATTTGTACCATGCGGCAAGCTCTTTATAGTTTGTGTTCATAAAATATCCCTCCAAATAAAAGTATTTGCAGGGATGATTTTTTTATTATCTTTTAATCAAGACCAAAATTATGAATTAATCCTTCACGGTTTCTCCAACCTTCTTTAACCTTTACCCAACAGCGAAGGTTGACTCTGCACATAAAGAATTTTTCCATATCCTCACGTGCACGTGTTGAAACCTTTTTAAGCATAGCGCCACCTTTACCGATGATGATTCCCTTATGGCTCTCTTTTTCGCAGTAAATGATTGCTTCGACGTCCATAATGTCAGAGTCGTCACGCTCACGCATTTTTTCAATGCTGACTGCTACACCGTGCGGAATTTCTCTGTCAAGGTTGCGGAGAAGCTTTTCACGGATCATTTCAGCTGCAAGAACTCTTTCCGGCTGATCAGTGAGTGTGTCTTCGGGGAAGAAGAAAACACTTTCTTCAGCGAGCTTGTTGAGCTCACCGAGAAGCGCATCCATATTGATGCCTCTCATAGCTGAAACAGGAACAATTGCATCGAAATCATAAACCTGTGAAAGCTCAGCGATTCGTGTCATAAGCACTTCCTTGTCAGGGAGTGTATCAACCTTGTTTATTGCAAGGATAACGGGCATTTTAAGCTTTTTGAACTTTTCGATAAGCTCCTTTTCAGCGGGGCGAAGCTCACCTTCGGGCTCAACAACAAACAGACAGGCATCAACACCTGCAACACTGTCGCTGACTGCCTGAATCATTTTTTCACCGAGCTTATTTTTTGGTCTGTGAAAACCGGGAGTATCAGTGAAAACAAGCTGTGTATCGCCTTCTGTAAGAACACCCATAATTTTTGTACGGGTTGTCTGGGGCTTTTCGGAAACAATAGCGATTTTCTGACCGAGCAAACGGTTAAGAATTGAAGATTTGCCGACATTAGGGCAACCTACAATCGCAATAAATGCGGTTTTAGTCATCAGTTTTCCTCCGTATAGTAGCTGTCGCTTCTCTTAAGACCGAGCTGAGTAAGTACGGTTTCTTCCTTTTCACGCATACGTACCATCTCAAGACCACCGTTTTCGTGGTCATAGCCCAAAAGATGGAACATTGAGTGAACTGTAAGGAATGCGATCTCACGCTGAAGAGTATGGTCATAAAGCTTTGACTGCATAATAGCGTGTTCGATTGAAATAACGATATCGCCGAGCATCTTTGCTCCTGTATCGTGATTTATGTCATAAACTCCGTTTTCACCGAGAGGGAAGGAAAGCACGTCTGTGCTGTTGTCAACGTTACGGAATTCCTTGTTGAGACCGTGAATGATTTCGTCATTGACGAATCTTACGCTGATTTCAGCAGAGCCTTCGAAACCTTCATGTACAAGAACAGCATTACAGCAACGTCTTACAAGCATTCTCACACCGGTGGGTATTCTGATGTCTTTCTGGTCGTTTGTGATAATTACTTTGATTTTGTCTGTCATTTTCTTTTCCTTGCCTCCTCGTATTTTTCGTACGCCTTTATGATATCCTGAACAAGCTTGTGACGTACGACATCCTTTTCCGAAAAATGTACGATTTTAACGTCTTCGACGTTTTTGAGTATTCTTGTCGCTTCAACAAGACCCGAGCGTTTTCCGTCAGGAAGGTCGATCTGGGTAACGTCACCCGTTACAACCATTTTTGAATTGAAACCAAGTCTTGTGAGAAACATTTTCATCTGCTCGGGTGTTGTGTTCTGCGCTTCGTCAAGAATTACGAAGCTGTCATCAAGAGTACGTCCTCGCATATATGCAAGAGGCGCAACCTCAATGCTTCCTCGCTCCTGATAGCGCTGGAAATTTTCAGCACCGAGCATATCAAACAAAGCATCGTAAAGCGGTCTGAGATAGGGGTCAACCTTCTGCTGAAGGTCGCCGGGTAGGAAACCTAACTTTTCACCTGCTTCAACAGCCGGACGAGTGAGAATGATTCTGTTGATTTCCTTTGCCCTGAAAGCGCTGACAGCCATTGCGACAGCGAGGTAAGTTTTACCTGTACCTGCAGGGCCGACGCCGATTACGATTGTATTGTCCTCAATCGCACGGACATATTTTTCCTGACCGATAGTCTTCGGCTTTACGGGTTTTCCTTTAGTGGTGATACAGATGCAGTCTCCGCTCATCTGCTTGAGCTTGTCTTCTGCACCGTCATCGACGAGCGATGTGACATAACGGACATTCTGCTCGTTGAGAGATTCACCTTTGTTTATGAGACTTAGAAGACCTTTGATTGCCCTTACGGCAAGGCTTACGTTTTCAGCCTCTCCGCTGACCTTAAGGTCGGCACCGCGGCAGACAACTCTGACGGAATATTTCTTCTCAATAAGCTTGATATTTTCGTCAAAACTGCCGAAGAGGCTTACTGCCTGCTCCATACGTTCAAAATTGATTATCTGCTCGAACAAAAAGAAAACCTCGCTTTGTTAAATAAAATACTGCCTACAGAGTGCATTATAACATATATTGTATAAAATGTCATTGAAAAATTGAAAATTAACAATAATTTTTTGACCGTATTTTTGTGTCATTTGTGAAAAATGGTAATAAACTGTCAAAATAAATCTTGACTAAGCACAAGAATTTTGGTATGCTTTATTAGATAGGAGGGGACTGAATGAGCGAAAACAAACCAAAGAACAAAGATAACAAGCAAATCAAAGAAAAGCTTACCCTTCCGTGGCTCATAATTTCTATCGCTTCAATGCTTACATTTTTTGCTTTCGTAGTCGCTATGTTTTACGGAAAATACGAAGCAGAGCTGTTCGCGACATTTGTTCTTGTAATTGCATCAGGTATCTTCCTTGACGGAGTTCATAAGAAAAAGCAGAAGTATATTTCAGGTAATATCAACTTCTTTATGGTTATACTGTGTATATTATGTGCAGTAATGATCATTGCGATGAATCGATAATTAAAGGATTTTATACTTTTATCAAAAAGTATGGAAATATTAAAGCAATGCTGAAAACATTGCTGAAAAATTTTCAATGGGGGTCAATCACAATGAAAGAAACAATTTTCAAAGCATTAGCAGCGATTATCTGCGTTGTTATTTTCTGCTCAAGCGTTTCAACAGCTGTTACAGAGCTCGCAGATGCTCAGGCTGAAGTAGCAGCATATGAGGCAGAGATCGCACAGTACGGCACAAACGGCGGTGCATCAGACTCAAACGGTGGCAGCAGCGCATTGGACGCAATGTTCGGTGACGACACATCATCAGACATGGGTTCTTCAGACGGCACAGCAACTACACCTGACGGCACAACACCCGATGGCACAACACCTGACGGCGGTGCAACAAATGACGGCGCAGCAAACGGTGGCGCTCAGCAGGCACCTGCACAGCTTACAAAGGCTGACGTTATCAAGCTCATCAATGAAACAACAACTGCAGCAGCAAAGGGCTCTTACAAGGTAGAAAGAGGCGGTAAGTTCGTAAAGAACATTGACGTTGGTTCAGCTACAAACGCTCTCAACAGCATCATTAAGGGTGTTGACAAGAACGCAGACCTCAACTCAGTTGTTGGTGGTTTCCTTGGTATCAAGAAGGATCCAATCAAGGGTACAGCAAACGGTAACAAGTATGAAGGCTTTGAAGCTAAGTACGCTCTTAAGGGTATGAACCTTACAGAGGCTGACGTTACAGCTTTCAAGGTAAGTGGCAACAAGTATGCTGTTCAGATCAAGAACTGCGAAACTCCTGATGCAAACAGCGCAATTGCACATGCAACAAACGACTACATCACATTTGCTGAGGTTAACAAGGGTATCTCTGATTCAGTAGGTAATGCAGTTAAGGTTGTTCCTGAGGATTCAAAGGCAAACTACAAGGACATCATCTTCATCGCAACAATTGTTGACGGTAAGCTCACAGAGCTTGAGTATTCATACACACTCAATGCAAAACTTGCTATTAAGCTTATCGCTATGACAGCTAACGGTACAGGTGAAGCTGACATCACAGGTAAGTACACAGAAATCAAGTACTAATCCTTAATTTAAAACATAAAGCACCATCGCAAGATGGTGCTTTTTCCTTTTGTTGTGTAAATTCGGGCTTGTCGGGGTAATTGAATTCTTTTGAAAATATAAAAATCGAGCAATTTCCCCTGAAAGGGGAAATGTCATGTAGTGACAAAGGGGTGACCGAAGGTCTTTAAAATAAAAGGATTTAAATTTGTTGCTACGCAACACCCCTCAGACACGGCAT
>JAXJUJ010000021.1:0-7806 GCA_036309125.1 Acutalibacteraceae bacterium
GTTCCATCTTTCTTAAACATAATAATCCTCCTTTTATTTTAGTAATGCAGTCGCCAAACCGGTTCTATTATATCAGGAGGTTATTATTTTTTGCAGCACTCTTTTGCGTGCTGCTTTTTGTTTTTACTAAAGCATTCTTTTTCCCCCGGTAAAACCGGGGGTTTTCAACTGTTGCCAGACAAAAAAGCGGAGCATATCTCAGCGATATGCTCCGTTAAATTTTATGAAACAGGTATGTATGAAAGAATCAGCCTTATCAATGCTTCGATAAAATCAAATATCATTTCAATAAGATTCGGCTGTACCTGCTCAGTTATATTATCAGTCATTTCATCTTCAACTACAGGAATATCAGTTTCAGGCGACTGATCGATAAGCTCGACATATTCAGAAAAAGACTGAGTTGTCATAAGCTCTGATTCAGGCTTGCTCTGATCTACGGATGCAAGAATGAGACCTGCATCATTGAGCAAAGCAACGTCGCTCTCATCAATAACACCGTCGTGATTACAGTCTGCAGCCATAAATTCAGCCGGTGTAACATCCTGCTGAGTAAGCATTCCGTTTGCAAGGCAGGAAACAATAAGTGCATCCTGACCATCATACCAGCCGTCACCGTTCACATCACCAAAAATAACGACCGTATAGTTGGTTGTAACATTTTTCTGTGTAACGGAAATAACTGAGTTTGTTCCCATCGTCTTACCGTTATAAGACTGTTTTGAAACAGAAAGATATTTCGTATTGAAATATTCTTTGACATCGATTGGTGAAAGATTGCATCTCAGGCCGTAAATGAAGCCGTCACTTACCGTTGCACTTGTCGCCTTTGGTGATTCTCTGTATACTGAAGTTTTGCAGACAGAGCAGGTTGATCTGTCCGTACCTGTCTGTGTAACCGTCGGCATTATGTAGTAAACCCAGTCACCGTACTTGTGACCCTCAGCAGTAATTGTCTCGCCCGGAGTCAAAACCTGACCGCAATCAACGCAACAGTAATCTCCCGTGTAGCCATCTGTTTCGCATGTAACAGCAACTGCATTTCTGAGTACTGTTTTACCATGACCCTTTGCTTCATTCAAAACTTCATCACAAAATCTGCAGACTTCATCTTCAGTGCAGGTTGCGCCTGCGGATGAGGAATGATAGTGAACTGCCTCGTACACTGCCTTTGAAACAATACTGCTTTTCACTTCAGATGTGTCAACATCCCAACCTGTAAAGTTGTAATGATACTGCTCATCAGACGGTCTTGACGGAACGGTTTCACAGGATATTGATCCGCCGTAAGGAACATATACTGACTCAATAGTGCTGCCGTCATAATTTACAAATCTGACTAAAAGCAGAACATTCGAAAGGTTCAAATCAATCTGGTTGCACAAGTCGTCCACATAATCCTGACCATATGACGTCAATCCGTCTGCCTGAAGATCGGCAAAGAACTTATCAACCATACTCAGTGTACTCTTAAGCACATTGGCAGATTCGGGATAATACTCACTGTTGAGTAACACTTCCTGTGCCAGATCTCTTTTTTGTTTTAAAACCGATACATCTATAGGAGTTACGGTAGAAAGATAACAATAGATATATTCACCGCCTGCATCAGCATTGAGATCTGCAGCTCTGTACGGTGAGCCAAGAGTTGAGCAGACTTTATGCTCTGAAGTCGCTGAGCTGCCGAAGCTGATTGCCTTTACAGGCAAACCGGCATCTTTATCATAGCTCACATAGCCGTAAATATAATGTCCACCCGCACCTTTATTCAGGTCAACACTGCCTACTCTTGTATACAGACATTCCTCACCATTTACGGTAACCGTTGCCGTTTCCTGTGAGCTTGCCGTATCGGCAACATAATATCTGATATCTCTGAGAGCTTTTGACGGATCATTTGTGGTTTTGTAACCAAGATAAATATAGTTACCTCCTGCTCCGGCATTCAGATCTTTATCAATAAGCGTATAACCGTTTTTAGTCAGTTCATTTTTAGCCGATGATGCTGATGATGCCGATGCGAAATTAATTTCGCCGATATATTCAGAGGCTCCTCCGTAATACTCTGAAGTCTCCCAGCTGTTATTTGCTGCCGCACCGTTCCAGAAATCAACGTATGTGACAGTGTGTATGGAATATGTGGAAGTGTCGCTTTCATCAAGCTCGATAACACCGTAACCGCGACAATTGCTGTCACCGTAAGATTCAAATGTTATACCCGGCATCTGGAGGAATCCTATTCCCTTGTACTTTCCGTGGAAAGCATTTGAATGGTCGTGTCCTGTTACAACGCCGAGAACGTCACCACGCTCAACCAAAGCATCAAACTGACCTCCGTTTACTGCAGGAGGACACGGGAACTCACCAAGGTATCCCGTTGCGTTCGAGTTAAGGTTAAGTGAATATTTTTTGCCGAGGTAGGTTTTTGTTCCCGTTGAGCTTTCAGTCAGAAGATTGTAAATTTCAGGCAATGCAATATGCTGGAACATAAGCGAATTTACCTTATGTCCTGCCTGCTGTTCGAGTGCTGCACTCGTTTTTTTGTACCAATCAATCTGGTCCTGTCTTACATGGTCATAACCGCCGTCACCGTAAGTCAGAGAGTCAATTATCCAGAGGTTGAACGCAATATCGTTTCCTTTTGAAGAATATACAGGAATATTACAGTTTCCGAAGCCGTTAAGCGACGGATCTGCATCGTATGTAAGGCAAGTGCCGAGAGAAGAATATACGCTGTGCATATATTCCTTTGAAACACCGTATTCATCATCGTGGTTGCCGAATGTATATGCATACGGTATACCTCTTTCAATCAGAGGCTGAATAATTTTCTGTGCACCGGTTCTGAACTTGCTTTCAGAGCTGACAACAACATTGTCACCCGTAAAAACAACAACATCAGGCTTTTCGTTGTCGAGTGCATCCTCAATCAGTTCAATCATTTTCTGGTAAGGGCTGTCATCGTCCTGACAGTCGGCAAAAACGAGGATTTTGAACTTACCGTCCTGACCGAAGCGAAGTGTTGTATCCGCCGCACTCGCAACGGGTGTATAAACCGAACACATAAGAGTAAAAACAATCGATAAAATAAGCAAAACCGATAATAATCTTTTAGCTTTCATATCGCACACCCCCATATTTTAATATTAGCATAATAAATCAACAAGTTCAACGAAAATTTATGTATCTTTGCATATAAAAACCGGATAGCCTCCAGCTACCCGGTTCATTTCACCAATTCAACTGATCCCAAAAGCTCTCACTGACTGTACCATCGTTATTTACAAAAGCACCTTCGTTTATATCGCACACCATGGCATCAGTTTCTTCCGCAGGTGACCAATATTTGGTAGAAAATTGAATTTCGATGACACACCTGTCATCTTTTATCTTAACATCGACTGTCGCTTCAGAATTCTTTTTGGCCTCATCATAGTTATCTTCATATAGTATCTCCTCATTACTATCAATGTCATAATATGATCTGCTATACCAACACAGTGTACTCTCATCGGACGGGTAAAACTCACCATGGATAGATTTCTCATAACGAACATCCCGGTTCGCGTCATTATAGTACTCATATCCACTGCTGAATATGTCGATTCTGATTTCCGCATCAGAATTAATTTTATCGTAAGTGCCGTAAATCGTAACCCGTGCACCACAGATACTGCCAGTTTCTTTGTCGTATAACGCTTCAAAATCATTTCGATTGACATTCGGTTTCGCAAGCAACCTATCAGTCGAAGTAGTAGTTTCCATAGTTGTAGTTTTAGCCGAAAAATCACTGTCGTTCTCAGGTGAATCATTGTTTCTGATAAGCAGCACAGACGCTACAATGACAATCAATGCGATAAGAACTGCAGCAATCAAAATAATAACAAGACTACTGTTCATCTTGCTTTCAGCTTTTTTCTTCGTATGAGCATCAATCGTTTTTTCATTATCTTCAATAACTTCTGCCGGTTTATCATCCTTGACTTTTGTCTTTTGAGAAACAGCAGGATTATGTAACTCAGCTGCTACAACAGCATCTGCGTGTACGTTTGCGCCCGAAAGAGCTTCATACAATGATTCCATTGATTGAAATCTGTCTTCTGCATTTATACTGAGTCCTTTGATAATAGCATTCTCAATGTCTGCTGAAATCTGCACACCATACTGTGACGGTGGAACAAGCTTATCCCCTACCATTCTGTCAAAAACGCGTGGAGGCGTAACACCCGTGATACACTTATACATAGTAGCACACATCGCATAAACATCAGTCCACGGTCCCTGCTTTCCGTTTTTACGGTACTGCTCCTCAGGTGCATAGCCGTGCTTGAGAACAATTGACAGTGACTTTTCATCATCCTTGATAACCACACGCGCTGCTCCGAAGTCGATAAGCTCGATGCCGTTTTCGTTAATCATAATATTGTCAGGACTGATATCTCTGTGAACAATATTTTTAGAATGTACCTTTCCGAGTGATCTGATAAGTGGCTTAAAGAGACTGACAATCGCATCTGCTGAGAGCGTACCTTTTTCTTTAATGTATTCTTTGAGTGTTACACCCTCAACAAATTTCATTACAATATACGCAGTATTATTCTCTTCAAAGTAATCTTTAACACCTACAATACGGGAGATATCTTCGAGTTTTGCCATAGTTCTTGCCTCGCCAAGATATCTTTCAAGACCCATTCGGAAGTAATCGCCCTTTTCACCGCCAAAAACACTCAGATATGATCTGTCCGGCTTACGCGTAGAAAATTCCGTAGGAAAATATTCTTTTATAGCCACTTTCTGTTGTAAAGTTTCGTCCCAGCCAACGTAAGTTACACCAAAGCCACCATATCCGAGCACATCACCGATAGTATACCTTTTTCGCAGAACTGTACCTGACTTAAGAAACAATGAATCTTCATCTTTAGTTACTATCGGATTACCGCAGAACGGGCAGAATTTATTTTCAGATGAAATACAGTTCATACACTTTGCGCATCTTACCTGATTTGCACCTGAATTTATATCTTTTTTCTCTGTTTTTTCAAAAATCCCGAAACCACTGCCAAGAAGGTCTTCAATTCCTATATCCTGTATAGTAGCTCCAGTCTGAGTATATTCCGTTAAGGTAAGCTCATTTTCTGATGCGTTATCGTTAACAACGGTCTTGCCATCCTCTGCTGCCGGAGCACCGCAACCCGGACATCTTTCCGAGCTGTCTGCATCAAAATAATGACCGTTTGCACATTGTCTGATATTCATCACAACATCCCCCATATTTTATTCAGCTCATTTCAAAAAAAATGCAATTGCTGAATAATTATCCATATTTCTGTTTTCCCCGTTCTTCCTGACTATCTGTGTCATACTCTGCAGCCAGCTATCCGCATCAGTGCAAGAAGCAAGGCACTTACACATCTCTTCTTCATTAATCAATTCCCAAAATCCGTCTGAGCACAATAACAAGGCCTGACAATCACCTATACTTATGGGTAACTGAAACTCGAACATATCATTTTCCCTCTCATTGCCCAATGCCTTGAGAAGAATATTTCTGTCAGGATGATTACGTATTTCATCACTACTGATTTCATCCGTAAAAACCAACATCTGTGAAAAGCTGTGATCAAGAGTCTGAAAGCTTACAGCATTGTCTTTAAAAACATAGACTCTCGAATCACCGATATGACCGATATACACGTTTTTATCATTAATCATAACTGCGGCTGCAGTTGTTTTCATTTTATTTAAAACTCCGTCTGATTTCTGTTTCGCCAACAAAATATCCTGTGAAGCATTAAAAGCTTTCTCGAGAAAAGAGTCAGCATCAGCTTCGGCATAAAGACTGAACATATTACCAAACACATCTGCAACCAGCGCTGAAGCCACATCACCCATACCGTGACCGCCGAGACCGTCGCACACTACGAAACACGCACAACCGTTTCCTTCAAAAACTTTTGCTGTGTCTTCATTTACCTTGCGATCTCCGCAATTTGTAATCAATGCATATTCAAAATCCATAGCCTTTAACTCTCACCTCTCATCCGGAACAAAAACTTTTATAGCATTTTAACATAAATTTTCCTGTATGTCCACCATAATTCATTTTCATCAGATTTAAGTTTACAAAAAGTAAACTCTTCATTGACAAAGAGAAAAAATCGGTCTATAATCTTTTTGTTAAAAATCACTGTTTCTGTATCCGAGGTGTTTGAATGAATAATCTTGTTTCAGTTGTTATCCCTACTCATAAAAGAGAGGTTGAATGTCTTTCGATAGCCGTAAATTCGGTAATCAACCAGACCTATAAAAATGTAGAAATAATAATCGTTGATGACAGCCCTTCTACATATGAAAAAAGACCTGAGGTAAAGGCATACGCCGAGTCAATTGACCACGACAAGGTGATTTACCTTCAGAACGAAAAAAATCTCGGTGGTTCGCTCACTCGTAACCGTGGCATTGACGCAGCACACGGTGATTACATCACTTTCCTCGATGACGATGACGAATACGTGCTTGACAAAATTGAAAAACAGCTCCGCTTTATGATTGAGAATGACTGCGATATGACATTTTCTAACACAGTAATGTGCAAAAACGGCCAGCCTGTCGAAATAAGAGACTTTAAAGATATCCCTGCTTTTGATAACGAATCACTTCTTCGTTATCACCTTCTTTATCACCTCACAGGTACTTCGACTTATATGTTCAGAGCTGAAAAGCTCCGTGAAATCGGTGGTTTCGACAATGCTCTCTGCGGTCAGGAATTCATCCTTATGCTCAAGGCTATTGAGGGCGGTCTTAAAATCCGTTATATGGATGTAAACGATGTTCTCCATACCATAAGCGCTGAAGGCAGCATTTCTTTCAGTAAAAACAAGATTCAGGGTGAAAAAAATCTTTATCAGCGAAAGATGCAGTATTTCCCTAAACTCAGCAAAAAGGAAATACGCTATGTCAAGTTCAGATACCACGCAATTATGGCAATTGCCTACAAGAGAAACTCTATGTACGGCAAGATGGTCGGTGAAGGAATCACTTCTGTTGCGACCTCACCTTTCGACTTTTTGAGCGAGTGTACCGCACTTCTTAAAAACACAATTGAATCAAGAACAAAAAAATGATTTAAATGGCAGCAACACACCACCGTGTTGCTGCCATTTCTTTATTGATCCCACATCATTTATTTGCCCTGGCAAACAGTTTATTGTTCACCCGAAATATATTTTTCTGCAAAATGCGCTGCTACTGCTCCGTCAGAAACCGCTGTTACAACCTGTCGTAACTCCTTTGTTCTGACATCTCCTACAACAAACACACCGCTTATACTTGTTTTTGTTGATTCATCTGCGATAATATATCCGTTTTTATCAAGCTCAATTTTACCTTCAAAAAGTTCAGAAGCAGGTTTTCTGCCAACACTTACGAATACACCTTCACACTCGATATCCTTAATTTCCAAACTTTTTATATTTTCGATTTTTACGCCGTTAACTCTTTTGTCAGAATAAAAATCTGCAACTCTGCTGTCCCATATAAATTCAACGTTTCCGGCTTTCAGAAGGGCTTCGCGATAAATCTTTGTTGCTCTTAATTTATCTCTTCTGTGAACAAGATACACTTTCTTTGCAAGACGAGAAAGATAAAGTGCATCTTCAGCTGCCGAATTACCTCCGCCGACAACCACAACTGTTTTATCTTTGTAAAACATGCCGTCACAGGCAGCACAGTAATTGACGCCTCTTCCCACAAGTTCTGCTTCTCCCGGTACCCCCAGTTCTCTTGCATTGGCACCCATTGCAAGAA
>JAXJUJ010000022.1:0-18623 GCA_036309125.1 Acutalibacteraceae bacterium
CTCTATATCCTAAATGGTGTTCACGCATATCCATTATAACAGATATTTTAAACTCTGCACTATATTTTTGTTGTATTGACCCTTTCTTTGCCATAAAAAATATGCACCTCCAAAAGTGTCTAACTTTTGGGGTGCATATCAAATTATCAATCGTTGCGGTTTGCATATTTTTACGGTTTTGCTGAAGAGTATGTCTTACCGTTGTAAACTTCAACACCTCTTGTGCCGAGGAGTTCACTGACAGTAACAAACTTATAGCCCTGTGCCATAAGATCAGGAACGAGTCTTGCAACAGCTTCAGCAGTAGCAGGATAAAGGTCGTGCATAAGGATGATAGCACCGTCAAATACGTAGTTCATAACCTCATCATAATCCTTCTGAGCATTACGGTGTCTCCAGTCATTTGAGTCCACAGACCACATTATAAGCGGATAGCCAAGATTATTTCTGACACTTTCATTGTGTCCGCCTTCAGGAGGTCTCATAATCTTAACAGGAGCACCCGTTACAGCAGAAATCGCATCAACGGATTTTTGCATTTCATCGTTCATCTGCTGAGTTGTAAGTTTAGTGAGGTTTTTATGAGACCATGTGTGAGAACCGATCTCACAACCAAGATCATGTGCTCTTTTAAGAACACTTTTATTAGCAGCTACTCTATCGCCTACTACAAAAAATGTAGCCTTAGCACCGTGCTTTTCGAGAGTATCAAGAATATCTGATGTGACTGACGAGTTCGGTCCGTCATCAAAAGTAAGAGCGATAAGCTTTTCTCCGTTTGCATCTGCAGTCGGCATTGAAATCTGCTCGCCTTCTTCTTTTCTGTCAGACTGAGTTGAAGCAGATGTTGATGTAGATGTAGACGTTGATGTGGAAGTAGACGCAGATGTTTTAGAAGTTGAAGATGTAGTTGTTGATGTTGAATTTGCAGTTTCGCTGTTTTTGGTAGTAGAATCTACAGACTGACTGTCACCGCAGCCGGTAAGTGCTACAAAGCAAAAGCACAGCAACAAACTAAATATCTTTTTTGACATACTTTTTTTCATTTTTTCTCATCCTCCAAGCAATCATACAACTTAATTAAATAAAAGCGTACAATCATTGTATAATTCTTTTACTGTAAGCTCTTAATTAAAAGAAAAACCGCACACCAGCGTGTACGGCTATATGGAGCGGATGACGAGGCTCGAACTCGCTACCTCCACCTTGGCAAGGTGGCGCTCTACCAGATGAGCTACATCCGCAAAATATAAAGCCGAGCATCGCTCGGCTCTGGTGACCCGGACGAGAATCGAACTCGTGTTACCGCCGTGAAAGGGCGGTGTCTTGACCGCTTGACCACCGGGCCGTAAATCTGGTAGCGGCAGTGGGATTCGAACCTACGACCAATCGGGTATGAACCGAGTACTCTAGCCAACTGAGCTATGCCGCCATATTTTCGCCTTGACTCTCGTCAAGCGACTTGCTTATTATATACGATGATTTTCAAATTGTCAATACTTTTTTTAAAAAATTTTAAGAAATTTTCGAAAATTTATTTTCGATTATTTTCCTGATAAAACGATACGTTTTTACATCAAAATCCGGTATGTATATCATTAATTTCAGGCGGCACAATGCAAAGCATCACACCGCCCGAGAAATCATATCGCTTTATAAAGTACAAGCTCTGATGAGAGAGAAGAAGAAATATAAATATTTATACCTTCATATTTCAATTCTCTGCCTGAAACAACAACTTTTTCATTGTCATTGTCAAATATCACCTCATAGTTTTTCGTTGCATCTACGCCCTTCAGCCGTATTTTACGGACTGATTCATTCGTACCGCACAGATTAAATGCAGCAAGTGCTCCCCTTTCGCAATCCGGTGATACAATTTCGAGTGCTGAAAAACCGTTTTCAAAAGTATCAACCGTATCAGGCGTATGGTGATAAGTTTTTGCTGTCGGCATAAAAGGTCTGATAAACTCCTTATAAAGTCTGATACTGTGCTTGACAAAATCAAGCTGAAGCTCATTCATCTCTGCCGTAACGGGAGAGATGACATTTATAGACATATGTGTCAGCATAGCATTTCTCATCTGAAGATCAAATGAGCCGAAGTTGTGGCAATTCATTCCTGCAAACAGCCTGTCAACTCTTTCAGGCGGAAGTGCAACAGTCATACCGTTGGTTATCATAACCGATGAAGGAACGCACTGATTATCCGATACCCAGGTATGATTGAAGGCTTTCATCATTCCGAGATCAGTACGGCCTCCGCCACCTGCGCAGTTTTCGAAAACAACATCAGGAAAACGTGCTTTGAGATTTGAATAAATGCGGTACACCTCTTTGAAATGACGGATGCTAAGGCACTCTTTTGTTCCTTTACCTGTGTCACGGAGATTGAAATATTCTCTGAAATCAGTGTTGTAGTCTATTCTTAACAGGTCAATTTCATATTCTTCGATAAACCTCGCAAGCTCGTTCTCTACCATTTTCGCAGCTTCAGGAACGGTAAGGTCAATAAGCCTGTTCGAACGTGTACCGTAGATGTTTCCCGCTCTCCATTCAGGATGCTCAGTGTACGCTGAGCAAAGCTTACCAAGACTTTCGATATCCGACCACAAGCCGAATTTCATTCCTTTTTTATGACAGTAGTCTGAAAGCTCCTTTATTCCGTTAGGGTATCGGTCAGGATCGGGAATATTAGTTCCAGTAAAATCACCCCATTCAGTCTGTCTGCCCGGAGGGCACTCCCAACCGGCATCAACTATAAACACCTCGCCGCCCATTTCATACATACGGTCTATATAAACCTTGCTGGTCTCAACGCTCATATCGTGTTCAGCACCCATACCCGCACCTACAAGCAGCTGCGATCCATCAGCTTCGGGACGGTTAAGAACAGACTTTCTTATATGCGAGTGCATTTCATATACAGCATCGTCAAAGTCTCCGCACACCATACCTATATGCACCTCAGGTGTAACAAAAGTCTCGCCCGGTGCAATAATGTACATCGGGTTGTGAGAAAGAATTTCTGCCTTGAACGAAAGATATGTATCAGTCACTTCAGGCTTTGCATTGTAATCAACTGTAAATCTGCAGCCACCACTCCACGCTGTCTGAGCAAACCAGATTTTACCCATAAGATTATTTCTTATCATTACAAGCGGATGGCGGAAACGGTCGCGATTGAAGCGGGTGTCTACCGAAGTAACTTCAGCCTTCAGATCCTTCCATGTAAACTTACCTTCATTACCCCAACGGTCATCCGCAAAATAGCCTACAGAATAAAACTTCTCAATATCATGGGAAGCAGTGAGCTTTTCGGTTTCCATTTCCTCAACGCCACCACTGATGAGGCTAAGGCGACTGAGATTCATATTGCTTTCTGATTTATTTTCAATCTCACAGTAACGTGTAAACATCTGCGTACCGTCAAGCTCTGTTATAACTCTGATTATGACAGGCTTTACCCTACTTTCAAGTGTAAGCACAGCCTTAACTCTGTTTTCATCCTTTTCTGTTTTAAAGTCAACAAAATTCAGTTCATAGTCAACACTCTGTCCGTCAAGCTCAATATTAAAAGCTGAAGGTTCAGTATAGTATCTCTGATCAAGTCTTGTAGGCATACAGGCAAGTAAATCCAAGGGATAGCCCGCACCATTCCAGCCGTTTGAAACAAGCACCCCGTTCAGAAGCATTTCTTCATAAACCATATTGCCGCTACGGTAGCAGAACGTGGGACATTCACTTTGATTATAATAAACATCAAAATAATTGTGATTGATTTTCATTTACAGTCACCTCTGCTGAAATATTATCACAAATCAACACGCACTGCAACTTTATTACATTAAAATAAAACAAAAAATAAAGATAAAACAAAGCTCCGTACAGAAGCAAAATAATCTGTACGGAGTTTCTCTTTACTTTTCGATAACCTTTTTCTGCCAGGTTTTTTTGTGACATTCAGGACAACGCATATAACGTGTTCTTCCCATATGCATAGCCAAATTAACTGCCTTGTATGTCGGCACATATGTGTGACCGCAGTTTTTGCATTTATAATATCCTGCAACCTGTTCTATCTTTATAGCAAAAGCAAAGCCGACTATAGCAGGAATAAAGCCTGCAAAAACAAGAAGTGTCCTCTTCCATTCTTCCATCGTGATAAACGCTGCAACAAATATCGGCACAAACAAAATGATAAGCGAAAGTCCGGTTATGACCCATTCTAATCTGAGCATACGTTTGTCATTCTGTTCCTTTTGCTTTACCATTTCAAGCAAGTTCTTTTCTAACTCTTTGTTGTAAGTATCCACGCTGATTACCTCCCCGCTTAATAAATCGTTTACCGTAATATCGAGCAGACTGCACAGTTCAAGCATTATTGAGGAGTCGGGTAAAGATCTTCCGTTTTCCCATTTTGAAACTGCTCTGTCCGTGATATTCAGCTTTTCCGCTAACTGCAGCTGTGTAAGATTTTTCTTTTTTCTGCATTCAGCGATAAATTTTCCTGTTTTCAGTTGGTCCATATAACGCCTCCTTCCGCTTTTATTTTATAATTTAACTGTCAAAAAGTATACAAACCATCGGTTGAGTGGGAGGTTTTCAACGTCAGGTTTGTAAATTTTTTAATTATTCGCCTGTAAAAACATCTTTTATAGCCTCAAGATATCCGTATCCGTAAAGATCGTCAGGTTCAAGATAACTGGTCTCAGTCCATTCATTCCAGCTGTTTACGGTAATAAACGGTGCTTTCATAACACCTTTTTTCATCGATTCATCAGCAAAGGACTTGATTTTAATACAACCTCTTTTAAAGTTTTCAGGAGTATTATCCGTAATAACGCCCGGAATAAAATTATTGAATCTTACATTATTATCCCAGCCGACCGAAAGATTAGGATAAAACGGGATATTGAGCTTTTCGCTCTCCTTGGTGATAGCATCGATATAGCTGTCAGTAACATCGTTATACGCACCGTCCAGATCAGTTGAACAGCCCCAGTTATAGCTCGTTACAGAATCTGCTCCGAGGAAATCGTACATTTCCGAAGAATATACACCCTTCTGCGAATCATCATCCCTGAGCCAGTTAAAGACACGATCTCGCCAGTGAACAATCTGAAAATGCAAACCTTTGAATCCGGCTTCAACCGTCTTTCGACGGAATTCGGCAAGTGCCTTTTTGCACTCATCACTCGTACCGAAAGAACGGATGAAGTTATCAATATCAAAAATCATATAAACGGGGCAACCGTCAATGCAATAGTAGTTTTCTTTTTTAAAGTATTTTTCAATCGTTCTGTCGCATATTTCTGAAAAAATTTCAGGCGTTACAACACCGCTCCAGATCACAGTTGAAAGATCACGGTCTGAGTTACGCTTATCCCACAGATGATTTGCATTGTGATTTGCCCACATAAGCATAAACTTCATATCCCGATTGTTACGTGCCTTAAGGAAACCGTCATTCAGGCAATTTTCAAGGAAAGGTCGGTTATCATACCAGTACCAGTCATAAATAAACACATTCACTCCGTGTGACACAGCACAATCAATCTGCATCTCCATCACGCGGCTGTCAGCCTCATTTACATATCCCCAGGTAGGTATTCTCGGCCATCTGCAGCCCTTATATCCCCTGTCTGTCATCGCCTTTACAGTCTGCCATTCGCCATAGCCTTCGGGCCAGAAAATCCGTGTGCGCGGCTCATCGCCTGTATATGACGGCCATATAAATGCTGCTATATCATAGTTTTTCATATAAGTTCCTCCTCAGATAATATCATTCAAAACGATACAGTTTAAATTTTCTATAGTTGTCGTATTATCAATCGTCTTACCGTTCACCGTTACCGAAGCCTTTTCCGGCACATAAAGCGTAACCTCTGATTTTTCGTTACAGTCAACGCTTACATTGACTTTTCCGTCTTCACGTGTGACGCTAAGTCGGATATCTCCGTTAACAGCAGGTACTATGCACGATATGTTTTCAAGCAAATTGTATTGAGGTCTTATTTCAATCTTTGCGTATCCCGGAGCAAGTGGTCTGATACCTGCGAAATATTTGCTCATAATCACGAGAGGTCCTCCTGACCATGCGTGATTGGATGTACCGTCATTTTTGATCCAGTTTTCCCAAAGAGTTGAATAGTCCTCATCTATCATTTCAGAATATCTTTCACACATTCTCCTCTGTGCAAGAGAAAACTCTCCCGTTTTACAAAGTGATTCAAGCACATAATACTCCATATAAGGACTTGCATTTCTCACATTGAAAAGCAGGTCTTTAATTTTACCGTAGTATTCCTCAGGGCAAAGTCCTGACAGTACAGCCACGGCATTTCCACGGTCATCATAACCCTCATTACCTTCGCTTCTGTAGCCTTCGCCTGTCCACAGTTTCTGAAATGCGGAATAAAGCATATCCATTCTTTCATTAAATGATTTTGCAGTATTTTCATCGCCGAGAATTTGCGCCATATTTCTGACATTTGACAATGCATAGTAATACCACGCGTTTTCCAACGGCTCAACATCAATTTTCTGACCCCAGTCCTGCCAGTCCCATGAACCGCTTCTGTGCTTCACAAGTCCGTTTTCACGTGTTTCCCAAAGATTGACATAATCAAGAGCAGCAGGATAAACCTCTCTGATAAACTCTTTATCACCCGTATACATGTAGTATGTGTAAAAGCCACACACGCCTGCAAGCTGCTGACAGGGAAGCTCGAAGTAATCATTCTTGATAGGTACTACAGTCTGCAAAACCTTGGTTTCAGGATCTATGTAAGAAAGCATTGTGCTGATGCCCTTACGGTAAAGGTTATATGATGATGGTGAAAGTGAATACATAGTCATAAACATTTCGTTCGTAACATCGCCCCACCACTGTGCCCTCTCTCTGTCGGGACAGTCCATAAAATTATCTCTCATAGTCACGTACAACGTTCGCAGAGATTTCTGCCAAAGAGTATTCAGACCGTTATTTTCACAGCTGAAGTCACCGCTGAATTGAGTATCATATCCGCTCTCTCTGTACTTAAGATTTTTTATGCAAACCCCTGAAGGGATTTCGTAAGTTATCATCTCACCATTAAACCATGCAGGCGATTCAAACTCCTGTTCTCCCTCCTTGGTGACATATGTGCTGTGTATTGAACCTATATGAGTGTTTTCAGTTGTGATAACAATTTTCTTGCCCGCCTTCGCATCAACGCATAAATACAGCGTAAGCTGTGCATTGTACGGAACCTTAAGAGTGATCTTCTTTTTCATACGGAAGCTTCTGCCTTCATAGTCCTTACTGTTTTCGTAATCTTTGAGGCCAAAATCCTTGAACATAGGTATATCTCTTGAATAAGTTTCACCCCAACAGCCTTCACCGCCTGCGCTGTACTCAGAGGCTTTCTGCCAATCTGAAAAATCGTATCCCGGCATATTCCAGTCAGCTATTTCCATACGTGCATCGTAATAAACGTTACTTTCGGGAAGTCTGTAATTCGGCTGCTGTTTTCCCTTATCCTCTAAGAACGCAGGATTTTTCATCACATACCAGCTTTCATCGGAAACAACAGACACATCACCGTTTACAGCCTCAAACAAAAGACCACCCTGACCTGCATCTGAGCTTGAATAGCTTGCTTCATTACCCCAATACCAGACAAGTACGCTTATGAGATTTTCGCCCTTCTGAAGAAACGGCAGAATATCAACACTGTCAAAATAACATCCTGTCGGCGAAGGACCTCTTTTAAGACCACCTTCGCGCACCGCACACACACCGTTTATGTAAAGCCAGTATTTATTTTCAGCGGCTATATCGGCTTTTAATTCACACGGAAGATTCTCGATATTTACAGTTTTATTAAAACAAAGCCAGGCATTTTTGCTGTCTTTCTCACTTTCTGCCCAGATCCACTTTGCTCTCCATTCTTTTTTGAGATTTCGTTCATATTTCATAATTTACGCCAACCTTTTGCTATGATTGTTTATATTAGCACATAACATAGGCATTTTACAATAGTTAATACAATTTACAACAGCAAAAACGACAAAAAAATCACACATTTTGTTATTGTACTGTGCAATTTATTGTATTATAATGGAAATATACTTTTCACGGAGGAATAATATGAAGAGAAAATACGCTCACGTAATTGTAGTCGGCATTGACGGTGCAGGTTCATTTATAAAAGATGCCGATATGCCGAATTTTCAACGAATATTTTCTGACGGAGCTGTGACGTATCAGGCACTTTCCTCACAGCCGACCGTCAGTGCTGAATGTTGGGGATCGATGCTTCTTGGTGTCGGCCCTGAAATACATAAACTCACAAACGGAATACTGGAATCAACACCCTATCCCGTTGACTCCTCCTTCCCTTCCGTTTTCCGCAGGATAAGAGAAGCTTATCCTGACGCTGAGCTCGGATCATACTGTGACTGGAATCCGATTACTCACGGAATCGTCGAAAACAACCTTAATGTTTCCCACGATACAGCGCGCGACACAGAGCTCACACCGATTATATGTGATTATATCAGCGAGAAAAAACCTGATTTTCTGTTTATCCAGTTCGACAGTGTTGACGGTGCAGGTCACCGAAGCGGTTACGGCAAGTCTGAATTTTTCAAACGTCTGCACGAGGTAGACGAATTGATAAACGACGTTCACAAAGCAGCTGAGGATGCAGACATTGCCGATGATACTCTGTTTATCGTCATAGCTGACCACGGTGGTACCAATCACGAAACAGGCGGCAGCCACGGTGGATGGACAGATGAAGAAAAATACGTTACCTTCGCAATGACCGGTAAGGATGTCAGCAAAACCGAAATCAATGAGATGAACATACGTGACCTTGCGGCAATAATTCTTTACTCGTTCGGAATCAAGACCCCTGATTTTGACGAAAGCGGCTGGACTTCCCAGATTCCCGAAGGCATATTTGATGATGTTGACACACCAGTGTATCGTGACATTTCACACCTGACAGGTGCTGCACCGAGAATTTCAAAAATTGCACATACATCAGAATTAACATAAGGAGTGAGTGAATTGAAAAAATGGCAAAAAGTCACCTTTGTTATTGTTCTTTTAGCTTTTATTATCGCTTCGGTCGCAATTTCTTTCATCTCAATGGCAAGAGCCCCGTTTGAATTTGAATATCAGACAGAAATTGCAGGAGAAGCAGCAACAAAATAACCTTAAGAGGTGCTATATATGAAATTCGTTAATGTTATGAACAACAAAAATGTCATTGGAAACGGAATTCACGATGATACGCAGGCTTTACAGGCTTGCATCGATGAAGTCAGGGACGGCGGTACAGTTTATTTCCCTGACGGTACTTATCTGCTTTCAGGCGCATTGATTTTCTATTCAAACCAACATCTGAAGTTTTCCGATAAAGCTACCCTTCTCAGAAGTGCTGAAAGTGAACCGTTGACAAGATATCTGCTTGCTTCATACTCCGAACCCGAATGGTCAGGATACGAAGGAACACACGATGTTATTATTTCAGGCGGTATATTTGACGGTAACGAGAAACTCACTGAACGTGCAACACTTGTAAACACTGTGCATTGCAGTAACATCACAATTGAAGGATGCCGTTTTGTTCACTGTGCACATTGGCATTGCATTGAAATCAACGGCACTCAGAACACAACAATTCAGAACTGCATTTTCGATGGTCCATCATACACGGTGAAGACAGAAAATCTTTTCAACGAGCAGATTCAGCTTGATATGTCACGTGAAGGCTCGTACGGTCCTGTTTATGACTGCGACGGAAAGCTTATAGACTTCTGCTGTGATGACACACCCTGCCGTAATATCGTCATCAGAAACAATATTTTCAAATGCGACGGATTCCCCGGTGTCGGTCATCACGGTGACATCAATCACAACAACATTCTCATTGAAAACAATATTTTTGACGGTCCGTCCGGCAGAGAGGGAAAAAGCCGCGGATACATATTCTTCAGACCTATGGTTTATAACATTACCGTCAGAGGTAACGCTTTTCTGGCTCCTGAGGAATCTGATTCACCCAGCTACGGAATAATTTCCGAAAACCCTGACGAATCAGCTTTAATAACGGAAGATAATCTGTTTATAGGAAAAATTGACAAGGAAGTTATTATCGGTAACTGATCTTCCGGAGGACTGTTTATGGGCTTATATAAATTCAATTACGATTATTCAAAAACCATGTGGATGAAGATGTATATCGCAGAACCCGACTGGAATACAAGAACATCCCTGATGCTCAGTTTGAAAAGGCTGAAGTATATAACATTACCCCTGACGGCAATGAATTAATCGGTGAAGTAACAGTCACAGACCAAAAAATATACCTTGAGCTTAAACCGTGTCAGGCAGTAGCTATCAAGGCTGAATAAAATAAAAAACGTTGCAAACTTACTTGAATTCAAGCGTTTGCAACGTTTATTTTTATATTTTCTTTTTTCTCGTAATGACGGCTGACAAAGCACACACTGCAAAAGCCGTAACAGTAAAAATCAGAATGCAGACGAAAACATCGTTCCATCCTTTTGTATCTGCAATTTTTCCGAGTAGCGATGTAGCGAGCGTACTGCCGACATAGCAGAATGTATTAAGCAAGCCTGCTGAAAGACCTGAATCAATTTTATCCCTTGAATAAAGCGGTACAATGCTCGTAATTACATTGTTAACAGCCGACATAAGACAGGCTGTGCCACCGAAAAGCGCAAGTGTCAGAGGGATCGACTTAAGATTCAGTGTAAGAAGTATCAGTCCTGCAAACAGCATAGCAACGAAATAGAAAATTCCGTTGAGGACATTTTCATTTTTCTGTCTTTTGTGAAGGATTTTAACGAGCGAAGCACCGAAAATCGAGAGAACAGGAAGTAAAAGTGTAACTATAATCGAAAGCGATGCAGGCACTCCGAACTCTTCTTTCAGAATCGACGGAACCCACGTGGTGATACCGTCTTTTATGAATCCGTTTGTAACCGCTGAAATGAGGATTACAACAATACTGAAAACAAACATAGGAGTAAGCGAAAGCTTTTTCTTGTCCTGATTCTGAGCCTTTGAAGACTGCCTGACACCCTTTGAAATGCTGTTCATTCCAACGAACCATACCACGGCAACAATGCCCACAATAGCTGATGCAACATAAAAAATGCTCGTCCAGTTCATTTTAAGTGCAGAAAAAAGTGCCGCCAGACCGTATGCAGTAAATGTACCTGATGCGACCGTAGTGCTCATCACCATTACAGCCTTCGAGAGCTTATCGTCTGCAAGGTTGTCTGAGAGAGTTTTGATAAGTGATGACCAGAGAATCGACTGGAATACACCGTTGAAAAACCAAAGGTACTTCATCACTTCGATTCCGCTGCAGAAGGTCATCGAAAAGTTTATGATGCACGAGGCAACGAGCGCAATTGCGACGGAATATTTTGTATTGTATTTCTTGGATAGCAGACCGTTTACAAGCTGACCTGCACCGTAAGCAAAAAAGAAAAACGAGCTGACTGTACCTGCCGCCTCTTTGGTTGTGCCGAGCTGAGAGAGAATTTCAACCATTGATGCGTTGTAATTCAGTCTCGCTACATACGCTGCCGTATAAGCCGCCCAGCAAAGAAATATAAGGAAATTTGATTTTTTATTACTAAGAGAATTTATCATTTAACCAATTCTTTCCGTATTTATTTTCAGCAGATAGAATTATATCACTAATTTTCGATTTTTCAACAGTAATCGCAAACAAGATCACATATTTTCCAGATGTCTTGCATCATTTGCAAGTTCAAGCTTTATACGAGGTTGACCGTTGTCGAGGATAAAACGGACAATGGTAACACCTGTATTCTCCTGACAGAAGTTAAAGTCCTCACCGCTTGTAATACCGCAGGCAGCTTTAATAAAATGATTATTGAACGTGCCGTGTGCAAAGGCGATTACGTTTTCTTTGTACCCGTATTTTTCACGGATTTCAGCAACAACATCCTTTGCTCTTTTCTGCACGTCTTCAAGGCTTTCATCGCCGAAAGCACCAACCTCGTGAAGCGAGTGAATTACCGTTATCGGAGTTTTTCGAAGTTCACTCAAAGGTGTTGCTGTCTGAATTGCACGTGTCAGAGGGCTTGAAAGAATCGCATCGAATTTAATGTTACGCAGTCGCAAAGCAAGGAGCTCTGCCTGTTTGTGCCCTGTTTCGGTAAGTTTAGGGTCTTCAACATCAAGACCTATGTTTCCTTGAGATTCACCGTGTCTGATGATATACAAATCCATTTTATCCCACCAATACCATTATCATAATTCCTGCAAAAGAAAGAGCAACCGAAATCCATTCTTTGAGCTTAGGCTTATTGGGTGTGAAGTAGCTCAGAAGCGTTGACACAATCATCACACCGCCTGTTATCATAGGATACTGTACGGAAGCAGGAAGAAACGCGAGTGAAAGGAGCAGAAGATAGTTAGCTACCCTGTTAAGAACTCCGTTACCTGCCATACTCAAAACAGCTTTTGCATTGAGCTTTATCGGTGACTTTCTGAAAGTAAAAAGAAGAATCACACCTGAAATCAACGCAGTCAGCACAGCTGTCCAGACCGAATAAGCCGCTTCACTTGTTTTTTCAAAATCACTTGCCTGAAAGAATTTTGAAATAACACCTGAAAGACCGTTGAAAACAAAAACACCTATGTAATAAACCGTACCGCCTTTGCCCTCGCCTTTTTTCTCAACGCCCAGAGCGAGAGCTATTATAACGAGTACAAGGCAGATAGCCTTGCCGAGAGTGAATGTTTCATCGAAGAAGAAAACACCAAGGCAGAAAGGAAGCACCATTCCTCCAAGCATAGAGAAAAGCGAATACAAGGAAAGGTTTATTTTCCCCAATGCTTTCATACTGCAGAAATTAAATATCATTCCGTCAAGTGCCGCAAGAGTTGCCATAAACAAGGTGAACGGAGTAAACTCCCATTTCATACCGTTGACAGCAAGCAAAACAACAAGACCTGCCAAAGCACCACCGAAAATAAACATCATAGAAGATGTGAAGCTGCTTTTACATTCGCGTTCATATTGTTGGTTACAGAAAAACTGCAGACCGAACATCACAACCGCCGCCATAACCATTGTGTAGTACAAAAAACCACCCCTAAAAAAATCTGCACACATTATAGCATAAAGAAAAGCTCTTATCAACTCGTAAAAATCCTTCAGTAATGGGGGTCAAGAGGAAGATTACGAGAAATTCGGGTTTGTTGGGATCTTTAAATTCATACAATTCCATAGCGCCCCTGAAAGGGGAGCTGTCGAACGGAGTGAGACTGAGGGGTCGTTGCATAGCAACGATGTTTGAAAAAAGCAGTATTTTCAAGCCCTTCGGGCACCCCTTTGTCGCTTTGCGACATTTCCCCTTTCAGGGGAAATCGCTCGAAATTTAGCTTTGCGATAAATTTCAATCACCCCGACAACCCCGAATTTGTCGCTGTGTTTTCAGCAGGTATCATCCTGAGCGCCGGAATAGACAAAAAAATGGCGGGGGTCAAGCCCCCGCCTTATTAGCTTTCGCATATTGTCACGAAGCAAACACCCTCCGAGCTGTAGTCATAAGCTTTCAGAAGAGCTATTTTCTCCGCAGTTGATTATTATATTCCGTTACTCCAGCACAGGTGTATCACAGAATTCGACTTCGGGTGCACCTTTGATTCCGTCGGATTCAAAAATCACGATTTCGTTTTCTCCCTCATTGAGAAGAGATGCAGGGATATAGAGTGTCTTCTGTGGTCCGATCTCCCAATATCTGCCGATATTGAAGCCGTTTATCATCACGAAGCCTTTTGTAAAGTTATCTGTATTAAGGAACGTGTCTTTTGCTTCGTCGATTGTGAATTTACCCCTATAGAAAACGCTTTTTTCTGCAGGAATTTCCTTTGAGAACTCAAGCTTGTCAAGATTATCCATAGGTAACGGATAGACATTCCAGTTGAAGTGGATTCTGTCGTCAAGAAGGCATCTGCCCGCAATACCCTTTTTGCGCATCATCTTTGCGCCAAAGTTTGCTCTGCCCATATTCTCGCAAAGAATTGTCATTACGTCGCCTTTTTTTGCAGAGAACTTAAGCTTCAGCTCATCGTCATTGACATAAACGATGCCGACCAGATCCTTGTTGATATAAATCTGCGCTCTGTCGCCAAGCTCAGCAAACTCAAGCTCGGTATCGTTATAGTTTCTGTTGAGCACTGTCTGATAGGCTATGTAACCGTAGCCTGTGCCGTACATTTCCATACATTTGGGCACGTCGGAATGAATCGGAGAAGAAAGCTTCGGAAGGCTATCGAAAAATCCTGCACATTCTGAAAGTGTGACCTTACCGTAAGCCTTTTTCTCTCTGTTTGCAGGTACTTCGGGCAACGGCTCGTCAACATACTTTTTAATAACGTCACGTACAGCGTAATATTTAGCGGTAACATCACCACACTCGGTGAGCATCGCATCGTAATCGTAGCTTGTTACGTCAGGAAGGAATTTTTCATAATGGTTTGCGCCCGATGTAAAACCGAAATTTGTACCACCGATGAACATATACATATTAAGGCTTCCGCGCTTAAGCATATCGTCAACAACCTGTGCATAATCCTCGGCAGAGGTTGTGTGATGCTTGTCATCGCCCCATGCGTCAAACCAGCCGTTCCACATTTCCATACACATTTTCGGCATATCAGGAAAAAGCTTATCGTGTGCAACGAAATTTTCCTCTACCCTGCTGCCGAAATTAAGAGTTGCAAGACAGCCGTCAACAGTACCGTCGAGAAGATCATCCTCACTTGTTCCGTCAGAAGTGAAGAGAGGTACGTCAATACCTCTTCTGATGAAGCCGTCACGAAGATATGCAAGGTATTCCTTATCATCACCGTAGTAGCCGTATTCATTTTCGCACTGTACCATGATGACATTACCGCCGTTTGTACAGAGAAGCGGACGGATCTCATCACACATACGGTCAAGGTAACGGTCAAAATGCTTGATGTAAGCCTTATTCATACAGCGTATTTCAAGGCTTTCATCCGTCTGAAGCCACCACGGAAGACCTCCGAATTCCCATTCTGAGCAGATATACGGACCGGGGCGGACTATCGCCATAAGTCCTTCTTCATCGGCAATTTTAAGGAAGGTTGCGATGTCGAGATTATCCTTGAAATCATAGACTTCAGGCTGTTTCTCGTGCATATTCCAGGCACAGTAGGTTTCAACACAGTTGCATCCCATAGCACACATTTTCTTAAAAATATCTCTCCAGGTATCCGGCATATTGCGGAAATAGTGCACAGCACCCGATATGAGCTTTATCTCTTTTCCGTCTTTGACAAAATTGCCGTTTTTTATTTCAAAAGTCATAGTTGAACTCCTTAAACTATATTTCAGGAACGATGTATTTTCTTTCTTTAAGTTCTTTTTCGATTGAGTCAAGAATATCTTCTGACTCTGCACGTACAGTGTGATAGTGGTAACCGCCTGTGATATTCATCAGCTCAGATGACTTTCCGCTTCGCACGCCCTCAATGAATTGCTTAACGTGAAGACGCGAAAAAATATTCAGCTTCGCTTCAACCTTTCCGTAAACCTTGTGCCACACAAAAACATCAACAACGGTACCGCCGAGGTCAACGATGCAGTTCAGCTCATCCTCTGTCTGCTCAGTTGTGTGACGTACTTTGAAAATCCGTTCAACAAGTGGCGATGCGTGCACCACATAACCGTAATAGGTCGGAAGAATATTATAACCCGAAGCCTTCAGAACAGAAATATCCTGCACAATAATCTGCCTTGACACACCAAACTGTGCAGAAAGCTCAGCTCCCGAAACAGGCTTTTCAGCCGACATCAGAAGCGTTGCTATTCCTTTTCTTCTCTCATCCGCTTTCATAAAACTTCTCCTTTTTACGATATTATACCGCGTGAAGATTTTTGAGTGAAAGGTCAAGAATAGGTGCTGAATGTGTAAGCGCACCACTTGAAATGTAATCAACACCAAGGTCAACGAGTCTTGCGACATTTTCCTTGGTAACGTTACCGCTGCATTCTGTTTCAGCCTTGCCTGCTGAAAGTTTTACGGCTTCTTTCATATCCTCAACGCTCATATTGTCAAGCATAATGATATCTGCCCCTGCTTCAAGAGCTTCTTTAAGCATATCAAGGTTTTCAACTTCAATTTCAATCTTACGCACAAACGGAGCATATTCCTTTGCCATCATTACAGCTTCCTTTACTCCGCCTGCTGCGCCGATGTGATTATCCTTGAGAAGTATACCGTCGCTGAGATTGAATCTGTGATTATAACCACCACCGACTTTTACTGCATATTTTTCAAAAACTCTCATATTCGGAGTTGTTTTTCTTGTGTCAAGAAGCTTTGTTTTGCTTCCTTCAAGAAGCTTAGCAATTGACTTTGTATATGTCGCAATACCACTCATTCTCTGAAGATAGTTGAGCGCTGTTCTTTCACCTGAAAGAAGGACTCGGATATCACCTTTTACAATGCCAAGCTTCTGTCCGTTTTTAACCTCGTCACCGTCCTGAGCGAAAAATTCAATCTCCGTCTTGCTGTCGAGAAGCTCAAAAACTCTTCTGAAAACACCAAGTCCTGCGATGATTCCGTCTTCCTTACAGATAAGCTCAACCTCGCCTGCGCAGTAATCGCGCATAACAGAATTTGTTGTTATATCTTCGCTTGTTATATCCTCTCTCAACGCACTGAGAATCATCTCATCTGCATTCATGAGCATTGTAATATTATTCATGGCTTTCTTTCTCCTTTTCAATAGCATCCAGAACGGACTGCTTGTATTTTTCTTCGTAACCCTCGTACTGTGACGGATTTATCTCAATATCATCAATACAAACCGCTGTATAATCTGAAGTTATCTTCCCTGCTGCACGTTTTGCAAAAACAAGACTTTCGAGAAGCGAATTACTTGCAAGTCTGTTTCTGCCGTGCACTCCGTTGCAGGCTGTTTCACCGACTGCATAAAGCCTGTCCATCGAGGTTTTGCTGTAACGGTCAACCTCGATACCACCCATAAAATAGTGCTGTGACGGCACAACAGGTATGCTTTCTTTTGTTACATCGTAGCCTTCTTCAAGGCAATGGCTGTAAATATTCGGGAAATGCGAACGTATCTCCTCTTCAGGTATAGCCGCCATTGAAAGCCAGACGTGCTCAGAGCCTTCCTTTTTCATTTCTTCAAAAATCGCCTTAGCAACAATATCCCTCGGCAGAAGCTCGTTTACAAAACGTTCGCCCTTTGAGTTCAGAAGGATTGCACCCTCGCCGCGCACAGACTCCGAAATCAGGAACTCTCTTCCCGTCTTATTCGTGTAAAGGGTTGTGGGGTGAATCTGGATATAATCAATGTTTTTAAGTCTTATTGAATATTTCAGCGCAAGTGCAAGTGCATCGCCCGTAAGGTGTCGGAAATTCGTCGAATGCTTGAAAAGTCCGCCGATTCCACCCGTCGCAAGTACGGTATAGTCTGCAGTTATGCTTGTATATTCACCGTTTTCATCGTGACCGATTATTCCGTTGCACTCATTGGAGTTGCAGATAAGATCAACCATCGTAAACTTTTCAATGAGATTTATGTTGCTTCGTGTTCTCGCCTCTGCAAGCAGATGAGATGTGATTTCCTTTCCTGTTTCATCCTCGTGGAAAAGAATTCTCGGCTTTGAATGAGCACCCTCACGCGTATATGCGAAGTCATCTCCGTCCTTTTCAAAACGGACACCGTAGCCAACAAGCTCGTTGATAACTTCACGTGACGAGTTGATCATAATGTCAACAGACTCGGTTTTATTTTCATAGTGACCTGCTTTCATCGTATCTTCAAAGAAAGCCTGATAATCCCTGTCATCACGCTGGACACATATACCACCCTGAGCGAGGAAAGAATCGCTTTCCTCAGCGACACTTTTAGTTATTACAGTTATTTTTTTATCCTTCGGCAGATTCAGCGCACAGTAAAGACCCGCAACACCGCAGCCTACAATCAAAATATCAGTTTTCATAATTTCACTTCGCAAGCTCCAACATCTTTTCAAGCGCCTTGAGCGCCTGAACACGTACATCCTCGTTTACTGTTATTTCGTCATTTTCATTTTCAAGAACCGAAAGAACGGCTTCAAGCGTATTAAGCTTCATACCCTCACAGCAGGGTCTCGGGTCAGGGAAATAAAACTTCTTGCCCGGATTTTTCTGCATCAGCTCATACATAACACCATCTTCGGTGCAGACAATAAACTCTTCGCTTTCGCTTTTTCCTGCAAAATCTATAATCTCAGCCGTACTGCCTATGTAATCGGACAGTGTGAGAATCTCATCCTCACACTCAGGATGTGACAGCACCAATGCATCAGGGTGTTTTTGCTTTTCAGCCGTCAGCTGCTCTGCAGTTATGTCTGCGTGAATGGGACAGTAACCGTCGTTGAGAATAATATTTTTCTCAGGAAGTTTTTCTTTCACGAAGCTACCGAGATTCTTATCGGGAATGAAAAATATATTTTTATTCGGCAGCTTTGAAACAATTTTAATCGCATTTGATGACGTTACACATACATCACTAA
>JAXJUJ010000023.1:0-3153 GCA_036309125.1 Acutalibacteraceae bacterium
ATAGAAATTATTGCAGTATTCTTTTTCACAAATTATCTTGCAAAACATTTACAGGTTTTTGCCAAACCCAAAGCTAAGGCATCAAACGAATAATACATACGCTTTCTTATACAATAAACCCAAGACAGGTTGCTGCCTCGCCCATGACATAATGGATGATCGCAACGCCCCAGATATTGCGCTGTTTTTCATACAGGCCGCTCAGAGATCCAAGAAGGATTATTGCGCCTAGCATATACATAAAGCCGTGGGCAATATGTACCGCACCGAACAAAAGGGTCGAAAGAACCATTGCCACCATAACGGCATATTTTCCGTCAAACAGCTTCCGAATGCTTCCGTAAAGCATGCTCCGCGCCAGGAATTCCTGGATAATACAGCAGAAGATATAGCCGACCCAGCCATATATGCCGATATCCCAGTTCCAGAAGGGCGCATCATTCGGGAAAAATCCCGGGGCTAAACGAAGCATCAAAAGTTTTACTACCATGAGAAGGGCAACAAGGGCAATGGAAATGCCTATAGCGGGAAGAAAAGTAGCCTTGTAGTCTTTTACCTTCAAACCAAGCTCTTCATAAGAGAATTCTGTCTTACGATAGATAACAAGACTGAAGCAAAATACCATTGCGTTCAGGATTAGAGATAATGTTGTTGTGGGAACATGGATTTGGATAAAATCAAGCGTAGCTAACAACAGCAGATAAATAGAGATACAGGCGATCACACAGGAAAATACAATAGAGGCATCGTATCGCTTCTTTTTCAACACTTCCGTCTCAGTGATATCAGACAGCACCAGAACCACACCGTTTGCTTCATGGTCAGCTTCACTCTTTAAGAAAGAAGAAGTAACCCGAAGATATCTGTTGTTATTCCGCGTGTCGGTAAAAGACACCGTTCCTGTGTGCGTGCGTTCCTTTTCCAGCACGGCATCCACCAAAAACTGATGAAAATCGTCATTGCGGGCATCTTGCCGGTCAAAGAACACCTCAGCATAGGTTCTCCCAAGGACATCGTTCTGAAGGTCCAACAACAACTGGCACTGGGGATTCATATACATGATACGTCCGTGATTATCCAGAGCAAGAACGCTGTCATCCATATCCCGCAAAATGCGCTGATTTAATTCAGATGCGTATTTCATACAATCACCTCGCTGAATTGATCGTCTGTAAACTTACTGGAGAGTTATTCTCTTAATCACAATTCAAAGCAGCCTTTCGCTCAGCTTTAATCCCGATCGTGTACGCCTCCGATGGCATCCATTTCACCATCAATTTTAGCACCGCGATTTACCACAGCTCCGCTGCAGAAAATATCAGCATCGTTCTGATCGGAAACTGCAGAAATCGTAGCATCCTTATTTGCCTCAATAGATCCGAAGCACTCAATAGCAGAGGCCTTCTTTGCAGAAGCTGTCACAGTTGAACCGATTCCAATTTCCATAAGACCGCTTACACGTATGCACTCGCCCTGATCGGTAGTGCTGTCATCAACGGAAACCTCAAGGGTTGTGTCTTTACCCATAAACAAATCACCGCTAACCGTGAGTCCCTTGCAAATTCCGGTAGCATCGGAATTCGTAGAAGCCTTGAGTGTAGTTCCTTCTTCCAAGAACGCGTTACCGCGAACGCGTACTGCTGAGCTGTACATTGTTGCCGCACCGTTATTTACGGTAACAGTTGCTTTGCTCGCAACAATCAGATCGGAAGTGCAGACAATTCCGTTCACCTTATTTTCGCAATCGGGAGTTGTGACAGTGAGATTAGTTGCGACGGTAAGATTATCAGCTGCAATACCTACCGCCTCATCGCTTGTGTTCGGGAGCTCAATTGTCAAGGAGCCATCTCCTATAATCGCAAGATCCTTAAAGAGGTGGTTGTTGCCTGCGAAAACGCCGATAGCATATTCCTCGTTGGTACAAATAAATTTATTTTCACCTATCAGTTGAATATGTAGATCGATTTCTGAATATACGACCGTATTGTCGTACTCAATGGTAGCATTGTCAAAAGTGAGGATGTTATTGCTTTCATCATAGTACACTTTGCCGTCTCCCAAAACATCCTCGTTATTAGATCTATTAATGGCTATACCGGAAACATAAATACCGTACGGTTCTTTTGCAAAATACAAACAGAATACAACGGCAAAAAATGCGCTGATAAGCATAGTAAGTGCAAGTAAAACACTAATGATAATTCTAAAAATTTTCGTTCCCTTTGTCATAATGTAATCACCTTTCTGATTTCATTCGTTAATCTTCACCCATGATGATGTTGACAATGCAATTACCGAACTGTCTTTCAAATTCGTCTTGTCTTTAAACTGTTTTATAAACGATATATAATCCCGCTTTTTCTAACTAATTTAGTCATTTGTTTTCACTTGTGTGTTGTTCATCACGCCGTCAAAAAATCTGAGCAATTCACTCTCCATATCTTTCGCGTGAGGAACAAAGTAAAGTTTATAACTTCCAAATCCGTCAATATCAAGATCGATCCTTCCGTATTCGTCGGAACACAAATGGATCAGTATCTCGCGCAAAAAGCTCTCATGCAAAAGAAAAGGAAGTTCAGCGGTAATATGTACGTAAGTAAGGTCAGCAAGTGGAATTTTTGCTTCCTTTTTGCTGTGTATGTAGAGAAATTCGTCATCGTGCTCTAACTGCACATCGGGGAGCTTGAGATATAAATAATAAGGACGAACAAAGAGACCGTATCCAACCAATCCGAAGAAAAGCATAATGCCAAGTGCAATTCCCCAAGCGAGAGGCTCTCTCAGCAAGTCCGGTGCAAGACAGAACATGCTGACAGGAATACCTATCATTGCTATAGCTGAAAAAAGAGTTCCTAATATAAGCTCAACCTTCAAAATCTTGAGGCTGCTCATTTTTCTGACAAGTACGTTCATAGTAACTCCTAAAATGTTTTATCCATCATGCTTTCTTATTTGAAGCTGCCTTGGATACAAGCAAAACCACAA
Organism: Acutalibacteraceae bacterium; assembly: GCA_036309125.1. Lineage (GTDB taxonomy): Bacteria > Bacillota > Clostridia > Oscillospirales > Acutalibacteraceae > CAG-488. The sequence goes on from JAXJUJ010000023.1 coordinate 2,986, forward strand.
GCATTGCAAGGAAAAGCACAGCGGATACCTTGTGCATCAAGGCAAGTGCAACAATTCCGTGAACATTCATAATTACGATACCGGTAATTAAAGCGACACCGTAAAATGCTCTCATCAAAATCTCAAGTGCAGGAATTTTCCATTCCTTTTTGGTTAATACCGTATAGG
>JAXJUJ010000024.1:0-8390 GCA_036309125.1 Acutalibacteraceae bacterium
AACGAAAGAATTCAACTAAAAACAAAACTGACTCCGCTTGAAAAACGAAGTCAGTATGTCGCTTAAATGTTAATATTTTCTACCCTAGGAGTGGTTTTTGTGCTGTCCGCACAATTTGGGGCAGTTCAAACTTATAGATAGATTTTATTATTGAGAAAGGAGTAAAAATGAAAAATTATGATATCGTAACAATTAATAATAACAGAAACAAAACATATATTGTTTTTTCAACGAATTATATTTCTCCTTTGAAGATGTTCAATGAAATTCAAAAATCATTACAAGAAGATATAAACGACTGCACTGAAATATATTTTGATTTTCTATTGTGCAATAAAAAATGACAACGAAAGATATGCAAAAATTATTTTTCAAAATGGACTATTGGATATAAAACAATTTCCTTATATTTATGTAGACAAAAAAGTGAGTTGAGGCGTATTTCGATGGAATATTATAAAGAAAACTTCAAATTCCTCGATTGGACATATGTTAGAGATACTAAAAAGAAACTGATATTTAATGGTGTTATTATATAATTTAGTCAATGATTCGTATCATTATTTTCAGTTTTTAATATTAAACAAAAACTTCTTACAAAACGGGTTTCCGTTTTACAAGAAGTTTTTGTTTTTGAACATATTAATAATTGTTTTTTATAAAATTGTATCATTTCATATTTAGACAGGTTATGCTATATTTTACAAAATTTATTTAACACACTAAAAATGAATCGACTATCCTTTTACACCATCCTGAAATGCCTCATCGCATCCATAATAGCTTCTTCTTTTTCCTTAGGACACTGGGGTACACGACTTTTGCCTTCACCTTTGTTATAGCATTCTCTTTCAATAATACCACACTTAGCCTTAACCTGTGATATGTAAAGAGTTGATACTTTGAAACCATATTTCTCAAGCACATAATCCTTGATTTCCTGATATGTTGATTTTGTCTCAGCTGCAGTAATATCAAGCTCTGAAAGGTCAAGTTTTATGTCGATATGCGTGTCTGCTTTGCGTTGGGACAACAGAACAACCGTTTCAACATGGTTTGTGTGAGGGAACATATCCACGGGCTGAATCTTTTTGACTTTATATCCGTTTTTGATGAGATATTTAAGGTCTCTTTCCTGAGTTTCGGGGTTACAGGAAACGTAGACAACTTTCTTCGGATTGAGCGTAACGACACTTGAAAGGAAAGCTTCGTCGCTTCCTGCGCGTGGGGGATCCATAAAAACAACATCAGCACTCTTGCCGTCAGCAGCCATTTTTGTCATAAATTTTCCTGCATCGTCGCAGTAGAATTTTATGTTTTGCGTATCGTTTCTTCTTGCATTGTTTTTTGCATCGAAAACGGCATCCTTATTTACTTCAACTGCAATAACTTCCTTCGCTTTCTGTGCGGCAATTATGCCTATAGTGCCTATTCCGCAGTAAGCGTCGATGACAGTTTCTTCACCTGTGAGTTCAGCGTAATCGATAGCTGTCGAATAAAGCTTTTCGGTCTGAACAGGATTGATCTGATAGAAAGATTTTGCCGAAATTCTGAAAACACAACCGCAGAGAGTATCTTCAATCGTACCCTTGCCGTAGAGAACCTTTTCAGCATTACCGAGAACAAGGCTTGTGTGCTCACGGTTGATATTCTGAATGATCGTAGTGATTTCGGGGTGCTTTCTGAGAAGCTCTTTGACAAAAGCATTCTTTCCCGGAAACATCGGTGTACCCGTTACAAGGACGACCATAATCTCACCGCTTGTGAACCCTCTTTTAACGAGGACGTGACGAAGGAAGCCGTAACCTGTATCCTCGTTGTAAGGAATCATACGGTAATGCTTCATCATATTGCGGATTGTGACAATGATTTCGTCAGCTTTTTTATCTTCAAGTCTGCATTCGTCAATGCACACGATTCTGTGCGACTTTGACTGATAAACACCCGAAATAATCTTGCCTCCACGGGTCATTCCGAAAGCAGCCTGTACCTTGTTTCGGTAATTGTAAGGTTTTTCCATTCCGATAATCTCATTTACACGGCAGAATTTGCCGAGCAGACGGATAACCTTCGCCTGCTTGTAGCTGAGCTGCTCGGGGTAACTCATATTCTGAAGCTGACAGCCGCCACACTTTTTAGCGACGGGGCAGAATTCAGTTTTTTTCTGAGCTGTTGTCTGTTTTTTAGCCATTTGAATTTTCCTTCGGTTTCTTCATTGTAAGTGAAATTCGTTTTTTGTTGACGTCAACGGCAATTACCCAAACGGTAACAACCTGACCTACCTTAAGCACCTCTGAGGGATGCTTGATATATTTATCAGTAATCTGTGAAATATGAACAAGACCGTCCTGATGCACACCGATATCAACGAATGCACCGAAGTCGATAACATTACGTACAGTGCCCTGAAGCTCCATTCCGGGCTTGAGGTCATTCATATCCATAACGTCTGTACGGAGCATCGGCGGCGGAAGCTCGTCACGCGGATCGCGTCCCGGCTGAAGAAGCTCTTTGACGATATCGAGCATTGTCGGCACACCTACACCGATTTTTTCTGCAACGTTTTCCTGGCCGAGAGCTTCAATTTTTTCTTTGAGCTCAACGAGCTTGCCGTTTGCAGCGTCTTTTACAGTGTAACCGCAAAGCTCAAGAAGTGCTTTTGCAGCATCGTAGCTTTCAGGGTGAACGCCTGTGTTGTCAAGGAGATTTTTACTCTCTGCAACACGCATAAATCCTGCACACTGCTCATAAGCCTTTGCACCGAGTTTCGGAACCTTTTTGAGCTGTGAACGGCTTGTGAATGCACCGTTTTCTTCACGGTAAGTAACAATATTTTTAGCAACTGTACTGTTGATACCTGAAACTCTTGTGAGAAGAGAAGGGGAGGCAGTGTTTACGTCAACACCGACGTTATTAACTGCATCCTCGACAACACCGTTAAGTGCATTGTCAAGCTCCTTTTTCGGCATATCGTGCTGATACTGACCGACACCGATTGCCTTCGGGTCAATTTTTACGAGCTCTGCCAACGGGTCCTGAAGACGTCTTGCGATTGAAACGGCACTTCTGAGTGAAACATCAAACTGCGGGAATTCTTCAGCTGCAAGCTTTGATGCAGAGTAAACAGATGCACCTGCTTCGCTGACAACCATATATGCTGTGTCACCGCCGATTTCCTTGAGAAGATTTGCAGTGAAAATTTCAGTTTCCTTTGAGGCAGTACCGTTACCTATTGCAATAATCTTTACACCGTAACGCTTTATCATATTTTTGATAAGAACCTTTGCCTGCTCCTGCTGTGCCGCAGAATGTGTAACGTAAGCAACACCTGTATCGAGCACACGTCCTGTTTCGTCAACGACAGCAACCTTACAGCCTGTTCTGTAACCGGGGTCGAGACCGAGTGCAACCTTGCCCTTTACGGGAGGCTGAAGCAAAAGCTCTTTGAGGTTTGATGAGAAAACCTTTATTGCCGCACCTGCAGCATTTTCGGTAAGCATTGAACGGATTTCACGCTCAATAGAGGGGTAGATAAGTCTGTCATAAGCGTCAGCACCTGCATCACGGACTGTATCTGTGCAAAGTGAACCGCTGTCTGAAAGAGTAACGGATGTGATGACGTTTGAAGCCTTTACACGGTCGAGCTCAACACTGACTTTAAGGAAGCCTTCACGCTCACCGCGGTCGATAGCGAGAACTCTGTGACCTGCGATTTTATCGACAGGCTGTGAGAAATCGTAATACTGTTCGTAAACGCTCTGCGCTGTTTCGTCAGCAGCCTTAACGTTTACAACACCGAGAACAGTGAAGAGATTACGGAGTCTGCGACGGATGTCTGCATTGTCAGAAATGTCTTCTGCGATGATATCCATAGCACCCTGCAAAGCTGCTTCGGCTGTGGGCACTTCTTTTTCTTCGTCAATATATTCAACGGCAAGTTCGATTGCAGCAGGGCTGTCGGGAAGCTGAGCGTAAATCGCCGCAGCGAGAGGCTCAAGGCCTCTTTCGCGTGCGACTGAAGCTCTTGTTTTTCTCTTCGGCTTGAAAGGACGGTAGATATCCTCGATTTCTGCAAGAGTTGCTGCCTTGTCGAGTGCAGCTGCGATTTCATCCGTCATTTTTTCCTGAGACTCGATTGAAGAACGCACCTCTTCACGACGTTTGTCAAGATTACGCAGATATTCAAGTCTTTCTGAAATTTCACGCAGAGTCTGGTCGTCAAGAGTGCCGTGAGCTTCCTTACGGTAACGTGCGATGAACGGAATCGTATTGCCGTCATCGATGAGTCCGACAACATTTTCTATCTGCCATGTTTTGAGCTTAAATTCATTTGTAAGTGCTGAAATAATATCCATAGTTTCACCTGAAAATAATTATAAAGTTTTGAGCTGTCTTATGTCTGCACCGTCAAACTGCAGAATTGTATATGCGCTGAGAATTCTTGAAGCGATTCGGTCGCTGTATGTGCTTTTCAACTCGTCAGGAACAAGATTTGTGCTGATGATTGTCGGCTTTTCTTCGAGTCCGCGACAGTTTACGATATTGTAAAGTGCAGAAACGGTAAGCTGAGTGCTGAATTCACTGCCGAGATCATCGATGATAAGAAGGTCACAGTCAAGAATTGCCTGTTCTGTGTTTTCACCGTCGCCTCTGCCGAATTTTTCTCTTTCAAGACGATTGAAAAGATTCTGTGCTGTCATATAGATAACACCGTAGCCTGCCTCAACAGCCTTACCTGCGATTGCAAGTGAAAGGTGAGTTTTACCAAGACCTGTTTTGCCGTAAAGCAGAAGGCTGGGGGAGCTGAGGCTGAAATCGTCTGCATATGCCTTGCAGTAACCGAGCACACTTTCCATTCTGCGGCGAGGACTGATACCTGCACCTTCGGGATAATAGTCAAGCTTGAAATTATCAAAACGGCATTTATTAACGGGTAATTTTGAGCAGAGCTTTTCGTACTCGATTGAGCGTAGCAGGAGCTTATAGCACTCACACGCATAACCGCCCACAGAGCCCTTGTCCTTACATTTAGGACAGGTGTATCTTACGTCGAGCCAGTCCTCTGTAAATCCGTTTGCAACAAGGAGCTTACGTCTTTTGTCCTGTGCATCAAGGTTGATTTCAGCGAGTTTTTTAATGAAATCCTCACTGCCGTTACCCATTCCTACTGCCTTGATTGTTGCAAGACCTGCCTGAGCCATAGCGTCTTCAATTACGAGCAGTTCAGGAACTTTTGCGACAGCCTCACTGTGACGTCTTTCGCGCTCAGAGAGCGCCTCGTTGAGTCTGCGCTTGATTTCACGGTCAGCCTTGTCGTATGTATCTTTACTGAAAGCCACGTGTTAAACCCCCTTTTTGTAAACGGGCAGACTTTCTGCCCTGCGGTTGAATTCCGCCATATCGTAAGATGTATCAGTTTCTTTTTTCTTCTGATTTTTTTCTCTGTAAGCCTGCTTGTCCTTCTCGACGTCAGCAGGAGTTTTAAGTCCCTTTTCGTGCCAGTTTGAAAGCACCTTGTTCATATATGCAAAGCTGATTTTTCCTGAATGGTCGAGCATTTCCTCATAAGCGAGGTAAATCATCTCTGCATTGAATTTCATCTCAACAGACCATGTTTTCAGGTAAGCTGACTGAGAAGAAGTCGGTTTCGGATTCTGTATTCCTGCCATTGATGCAAATTCCTTCCAGAGGCTTATGCAGGAGTTGAGAATTTTTATCTGCTCATCAGCTTTTTCGATTGTATCAATTTCTTTTTCACCCCAGGTTTTGCCGACCTTTGAGATGTAAGCTATATTACCTTTTCCTACGGATACACAGTGGGCAACGAGCATATAGATAACCTCAACGGGAAGACCGTACTGATCGTGCATCATAATGAAAATGCACTGACTGTCATAGCCGAGAGTCTTGCCGAGAAGACCTTCGATATCAGAAAACATATGCGATATCTCAGGTGATTCTGCACAACGTGCGATAACCTGCTCGTATGTAGGCTTAACGGGAACAAGGTCGGGCAGTTCCTTTTTCGCTTCTGCGACAGGTGCAGACGGAGCTTCGGGGAGTGGCATCCTGACCACGGGTGTCGAGTCAGAATTAAGAATACCCCATTCGCAAAGCACAGTCAGAGCATCACAGACGTCGCTTTCGGCATAGTTGATTTCCTTGCTGATGACAGCAGGATCAATAGGCTCCGAAGCGTGACGGAAAACCCACAGCATTGTTTTGAGCTGAGATGCACTTGCGAGTTTTATATTATTGTCAACAACCTGCGACGGCACTGCAAACATCGAGCCGAAGACCGCAGGATTAATAGTATAAGCCATTTTTTCACAATCCTTATTTTTATTAGACGCCAAAAATCCACATATCATTATACACGTATCTGAGTCAAAAAGAAACAGTAAAATGCACTTTCTACACGGCAAAATAAATTATACAATAGCTTGTGTTCAACTCAGAATTTCATCACAAGTCAATTGACAAAACAACAAAATTTACAAAAACGGGACAGATGAATAAATCGCCAATTGTTGACTATTATTAAATAATGTGATAAAATGACCTATATTTTACATTTTGAAAGGAGTTACTCCATAATGGATGACTTACCCGGGATTATTATCAAGATAGTTTTGCTTTTAGTTCTTATTTTGGTAAACGCATTTTTCTCAATGAGTGAAATTGCGATAATATCCCTCAATGACAATAAGATGGAAAAGATGGCTGAGGAAGGCCACAAGAAGGCAAAGAAGATAGTAAAGCTTACTGAGAATTCAAGCAGATTTCTTTCTACTATCCAGATCGGCGTAACTCTTGCAGGATTCCTTACTTCAGCGAGTGCATCACAGACCTTTGCTGATATGCTTTCAAAGGCTTTGGAAGGTACGGCTATTGCGAAGGCACTGGGTATGAGTGTTATCAACGGAGCGTCTGTTGTTATAATTACTCTTATTATGTCTTACTTCTCACTTGTGCTCGGCGAGCTTGTTCCCAAAAAGATCGGTATGCAGAAGCCTGAGGCAATCTCATTTAAGGTAGTGGGAATTCTTCTTTTTATCTCAAAGGTATGCAGTCCTATTGTAAAGGTGCTTTCTCTGTCCACAAATGCAGTTGTCAGAATTCTCGGCTTCAATCCCCATGCTGACGAAGAAACCGTCACTGAGGAAGAAATCCGTATGATGGTTGACGTCGGCGGTGAAAAGGGTGTCATAGAAGATGTACAGAAAGAAATGATTAACAACATTTTTGAGTTTGATGACCTTGATGCAGGCGACATTATGACTCACCGTACAGATATGACAGCCGTTGAGCTTAATGATCCCGTTATGGATGCGGTTAATCTTAGTATTGAAAACGGATATTCGCGAATCCCTGTTTTTGATGATGATCCCGACAACATCGTCGGTATCGTTTACATCAAAGACCTTCTCAAATACGTCGGCAAGGATATGCCGCAGACAAGCCTTAAGGACGTTATGCGATCTCCGATGTTTGTTCCCGAATCAAAAATCTGCGGTGACCTTTTCAAGGAAATGACTGCTACGAGAACACAGATGGCTGTCGTTGTTGACGAATACGGCGGCACGGCAGGTATCGTAACTCTTGAAGATATAGTCGAAGCTATCGTTGGTAATATTCAGGACGAGTATGACCAGGAGGACGAGGAGTTTTCACGTATCGATGAGACTACATTTACGATCGAAGGTATCACTGATATCGAAGAGATTGACGAGCTTACAGGTACAAAGCTTCCTGACGGTGACTACGATACTGTCGCAGGTTTCATCATCAGTGAGCTTGGTTACCTTCCGAAAGACGGTGAAATGAACGAGGTTATGTTTGAAAATCTCAAATTTACCGTTCTTGCCGTTGATAACAGGAGAATTGAAAAAATTCAGGTCGAAATCCTCCCTGTAGAGGAAGAGGACGAGGAAGATGATGAGGAATCAGGCTTCAGACTCCGCAAAGACAGACAAAAGGAAAAAGAATAAAATCAAGTGCAGTGGCAAAACGCTACTGCACGTTTTGTTTGCCAAATTTGGGGTTGTAGGGGTGTTTGATTTCGCACAATCCAACTCTGTGTGCGTAGGGATGGGCCTCCCGGACCATCCGCGGATTCTGCTGTATTAACGGACGGTCGAGGACGCCCGTCCCTACGATCCCGATTGGATTGATTTCGTAGGGGAACATATTATGTTCCCGTTAAATTCTGTACGAAATTGGCGGGCAGATGCTATCTGCCTCTACGACTTTACTCGAATTTATTTTGTAGGGGACGGGTCGCCCGTCCCGTCAGAATTTGTACAAAATCCGCGGGAGCCGAAACGACTCCCCTACATACACGACTTGAATCGGCTATTATATTTCAGCGTCGCAGACCCTCAATTATT
>JAXJUJ010000025.1:0-12441 GCA_036309125.1 Acutalibacteraceae bacterium
GCCGAAGCGCTCATCTGCCTGAGTGATCGATACGTGATCATTGATCACACCGCGGAGCTTATCTTCAACAAGTTTCATAGCCTTGCCGGCAACTGTTTCCGGATTTTCTTTAAGGAAGCTGATAAGAGCCGAATAGAAGTCCTTATAGCTTACTGCAAGCGAATCGTAAAGATAAAGCGCAACCAATCTGAGCAGACCGAGATGATGGAAGCTCTGCACAAAATAAGCAAAGACATTCATCTCAATCCAGTCTTCCTCTGTCATTGAATAAGTCCTTGTCACAAGATGTGAATACTCGGGTACACCGTCACACTCAACCGACTCACGGTGTGGCTCATTGAGAGGCAGTTTCGTAGCGGCTATGCCGTATTTTTTCATATAATCGGCATCTGCCATAGTTGAACACGGCAAAAGCTCACAGTTATGCACATAAAGAGAGTAGTGCTGTCCTGCACGTAAAAGCTCGTCTATTCCCGATTTAAGGCTTTCGACAGTTTCACCCGGAAGTCCGAGAATCAGCTCCGTGTAAGTAGGGATACCGCATTCGTTATATTTGTTCATAAGCTGAGAAAACGTTTCGATCGGAATATTTTTACGAAGCACGTTTTCAGCCGCAACGGGCGACATAGTCTGATATGAAATCGTTACACCCTTACTCATACCGCTGTCTTCGAATTTTTTACCAATTCTGAAAACTCGGTCATTACTGTTTTTGGCATATGAGGTCTGGAATTTTTTAGGATATCCCCTTTTCACTCTTGCCTCAACAAGCATATCGGTAATTTCTTCATCACGCTCGATTATGCCGAAGTTTGAATCCGTACCGCCGCAACCTACAATTTTGTGGTCACAAAGCCAGTCGATTTCTTTCTGTATTCTTTCCATCGGGAAAAGTCTTAATTTAGAAGAAAGACAACCCCAGTCACAATAGGCGCAGGAATACGGACAACCTCTGTTTGTTTCAAGTAAAGCGATAAATTCGTACTGCGGATTAGCGTCGATTATCGGGTCAAAAACACCTTCAAGATACGGTGACGGATAGTCACACAGGAAAATCGGTGCTTTTTCGGTATCAAAACACTCTTCACCGTTTCTGTACGAAATATTTTTCACTTCGTGAAGTTCTTTTTCTCCCGCAAAGCAAAGCAATACGTCCCTGAAAGCCTCTTCACCCTCACCGTGAATCAGAACATCAATAAAGCTGTATTTCAGGAGCTGTTCGTGGCCGTCGCGCACGTGGTGTCCGCCAAAAATTATTTTGCATTCAGGATATTTTTCCTTGACCATAGATGCGATTTTTTTGTTGAATTCGTAATTCCATACATAGCAGGAAAAGCCTACAACTGCAGGATCCGAAATCCCTTCAAGAATCTCCTGAGGTGACTTGCGTTCGAAAATAATCGGTTCAAAAGAGTAAGCTGCAGAAACCCTGTCATCTTTCATCGAAAAAGCCTGAAGCATACCCACAGCATACGGAAGATGTGCACTTCCTGAGTAAGTGTAATTTGCCTGAATGAGATAAACCTTTTTCTTTTCCAACGCCCTCACCGCCTGAAATCAAAATACTGCTATTTTATCAAATTATTATACCATTCAGGATCAATAATGTCAAACGAAGGTATTATTTTATTTACATTGATAATTATATTAACAGGTGATTTTATGCTTATTTCTCTGATTCGTATAACGATACTTTACTTTTTCATAATCATATGTATGAGATTTATGGGAAAGCGACAGCTGGGTGAACTTCAGCCTACGGAGCTCGTAATTACAATTCTGCTTTCTGAAATAGCAGCCATACCAATTCAGGATAACGGCGTACCGCTTATAAATTCCATTGTAGCCGTCCTTATGTTAGTTTCACTCGAAATCATTAACTCAGCTCTGTGCCTGAAAAGTGCGAAATTACGCAACATCATCGAAGGCAATCCAATCGTTATAATACGTGACGGTGTCATTGACCAGAAACGGATGAAGCAGCTGCGTTTTTCCTCTGAGGATCTGATTGAACAGCTTCGGCAAAAGGATGTCTTCGATATCAATGAAGTCAAGTTTGCCATAGTAGAAACCAATGGACAGCTGAGTGTTATGCTAAAAGAAAAAAATCAACCGATCACGCAAGAAGCCATTGACTCAACTGCAAAGGAAAAGGGACTTCAGTGCATGGTTATAAATGACGGAAAAATCCTGAAAAAAGCCTTTGATGAATGCAATATGAACCAAGATAAGATTGAAAAGATTATGAAAAAAAATAAAATCTCCATTGGAGATATTCTTTTTATGGTTGCAGACAGCTTTGGAAACTACACTATTGTAAAGAAGGATAATGATATATGAAACGTCTGTTAATCGCTGTTTTAGTTCTTTCTTTTACAATTACTTTTTCAGTCGGAAGCTATTTTTTAATCTGCCGGAGTATAGATAACGTCATATTCCTTATGGAAAATGACCGTAATATAACTGTTTCAAGCGGAGAGTCTGATAAAGAACGGACTGAAAAAATCCTTGACGAATGGTTAAAACAAGAAAATCTGCTTGTTTCATTGCTTACACACCACGAACTCGAAGATATTGAAACAGGTATCCGCTGTCTGGAGGATTATATGAAACAAGGTCTGACTGAAGAATATATAAAAACCCTGAACGAATGCATAAACAAGCTCAGACACGTGAAGGAAACCGAATTGCCTGATATTAAAAATATATTCTGATTGCTGTAAATATAAATACTTCTTGTCTTAAAACACAAAATATGGTAGAATTAAAATATAACATTAAAGATAAGGAGTGTTTTTATGGCACGAGTGCTCGTTGCTGATGACGAAAGCAAGCTCAGGCGCCTTGTTTGCGACTTTTTAAGACGCGCAGGACACGAAACAATTGAAACCTCAACAGGTAAAGAGGCACTTGATATCTTCAATTCAGATCCCAGAATAGAGCTTTGTCTTCTAGACATAATGATCCCTGAAATCGACGGTTGGGAACTTTGCCGTCAGATAAGAAAGGCATCATCAGTTCCCATTATTCTTCTCACTGCAAGAAGTGCGGAATTTGACGAAATCACAGGCTTTGATGCAGGTGCTGACGACTATGTAACCAAGCCCTTCAGCCCTACGGTTCTTATGAAAAGAATCGATGCTCTTCTGCGACGAGTCAACTCCAGAGTAACCAAAAACGATAAGGATATAATTTCTCTTGACGGACTTGTTATGAATAACGAGGCTCATCAGGTAACCATTGACGACGAGCAGATAGATCTCACTCTCAAGGAGTACAATATACTTCAGAAGCTCATTTCAAGCCGCGGCAGAGTTTATACAAGAGAGCAGCTGCTTGACGATATCTGGGGCTATGACTATGTGGGTGATGCAAGAAATGTAGACTCACACGTAGCACGTCTTCGTTCAAAGCTCGGTTCCTGGGGTGTCGCTCATCTCAAAACAATATATGGTGTCGGATACAAAATTGAGGTGAACTGACAGTGGAGTACGAAGAGCGTAAACGTTTCAAGCTTTTCCCAAACGTCCGTGTTCAGGTTTTCGTTCAGTTTATACTCATATTCTTCCTGATTATCTCCGTTATCCTCTTTTCATCAAGCTCATTTTACACAAGTATGATTGAGAGTTCAAAAATGTTCGAAATGAGAGATGCAGGGCAGCAGCTTCTGGAAATTGACCTTTACGCAAATGATGCGATTGATAAAATCTCCGACATAGCAACCGAACACGATATACTTGTTGAAATTTACGAAAAAAACAACGATACAGGCAAATACACAAATAACATCTACGCTAAATGTTATCGCGAAGTGATGTTCAGCGATTCAGATGAGTATAAAAATAAAGAAAATTTCAATCCCGCTGTTGACTTTTCATCTTCAGAATTTGAGCTTTTAAATGAGTATGAAGACAAGACATATGTAGGTATTTCAACGAACACAACTGCAAAAAAGACTTTTTTCGTGCTCGTAACACCTGACAGCTCAGGCAAGCATATTTTTGTAACAGCCGTTGAATATTCATTGATTGATGCTATGGCAAACTCGATTTCACTTGCCGCCATTATCATCACAACTGTCATTTTCATCGCTGTTTCAATAGCCGTTTATTTCTATATCACAAGAATCACGCGTCCGCTTAACGATATCATCTACGGCACCAAAATTATGGCAGAAGGAAACGATAAAAGCATCCGTATCCCCGTCCGTGACAATCTGCTAAGAACCGAAACAGAAGACGCAATACTTAACATAAACACACTTTATGAGTCACTGATGCTGACACAGGAAAGATTACTTGAAAAGTCTGAATTTCTTGCAACTCAGCTTATGGAAAAGGATATTGAGCAGAAATCACGTGCGAAATTCATTGCCGATACCTCTCACGAGTTAAAAACTCCTATCGCAATCATTCAGGGTTATGCCGAGGGCATCAAATACGTCATTGATGACAAGGTTGCCGCTAATGAATACTGTGATACCATCATTGAAGAATGTGCACGTATGACTGACCTCGTCGTTAATATGATGAGCCTTTCAAACATTCAACATACGGATGAACTCAATTACAGCGACTTCAATATTAATGAATTCATCTATGAACGACTGAAGCTGCACCATAAAATTTTCGAAAAAGACGGCATTACCGCAGAAAACAAAATCGTTGACAATCTTTACGGTCATGCTGACGTTTCAAAGCTTCAGTTTGTTATAAACAACCTTATTTCAAACGCTGTCTCCTACATCGGCGGAGAAGACAAAAAAATTATTATCCGTTTCGAAGACCTGGGCCCCTGCTACAGAATTTATGTTTTTAACACAGGTGACCCTCTTCCACAGGAAAGTCTGCAGAAGCTCTGGGACAGCTTTTACCGTCAGGATGCAGCCCGACTTCGTTCTGAAGGGCATTTCGGCCTCGGGCTATCGATTGTTAAAGCCACTCAGGATGCTCACTCACAGCAATGCGGTGTTGATAACGCTGAAGGTGGCGTCGAATTCTGGTTTGACATTGCAAAAGGAAATCCACCTGAAGAAACTGAATAAAAAAATGCAGGTTTTCACGAAGAAAACCTGCATTAATTTTATTTGTGATTAAAACTCAAACTCCGGAAGGAACTCTTTGTGTGCTTCTTTCATTTCTGCATAGCACTTTGTAGCCTTTTCCCAGTCGCCAACAAGAGGATGAACAAGCAATCCCTTGATAGCAGCCTCGTCTGAACCTGTTGTAGCTGCCTCAACTGTAAACTTCTCATAAGCCTTAACAACTCTCATAAGAGCGATGATGTGCTGATTTTTGAAGTTTTCAACCTTGACGGGCTTTGCACCGTCTGCGCCAATTACTGACGGAGCTTCGATGATAGCATCGTCATCAAGGAAGTCGAGTGTGCCGTTATTCTTAACGTTAACAACCTGAATGTCATTTACGTCATTTGCGAGAGAATTGATGAGTGAAACCGCAGCAAGTGAATACTTGTGACCGCCGCGCTTATCAAGAAGTGCAGGCTTGATGCAAAGCTCCTCGTCGTTGTACATTTCAAGAAGCTGCTCTTCGATTTCCATACAAACCTGAGCTCTTGTCTTTTCGTCTGTTCTCTGATGCTCAAGCTTTGCCTCTCTGCAGTAGTAATACTGAAGGTATGATGAGGGAAGACCCTGAACAGCCTTGAGACAATCAAGATCAAATCCATCGTCCTTGATATTTGCCATAACCTTCGGTGAGAAGCCTGAATCAATAAGACCCGGAAGAAGCTCTTCGCCGTTTTTCTTGACTGATGTGATCCAGCTGAGGTGGTTAAGACCTACATATTCGATATCAACATCCTCACCTGTGATTTCCTTAACGTCATCAAGCATATCGATCGGCACGTTGCAAAGACCGATATTCTTAACATTTGTGTGGTTAAGAACAAACTCAGTGATAATACCTGAAGGATTTGTAAAGTTAATGAGCCATGCGTCAGGACAGATTGCTTCGATTCTGTCGCAGATGTGCTTGATTACGGGTATTGTACGCAGTGCTTTGAACATACCGCCGATACCTGTAGTTTCCTGACCGATAAGGCCGTACTTCTTAGGAATGCTTTCGTCGAGATGACGTGCAGGAAGCTTACCTACACGGATCTGTGTTACAACGAAATCTGCACCCTGAAGAGCTGTATCAACATCATCTGTAAGAACTACTTCACAGTCAACGCCTGCCTTTTCGAGCATACGGATGCAAAGGTTGCCTACGATATTACGTTTTCTTTCATCGATGTCCATAAATGAAATTTTCTTAAGCTTAAGAGAATCCTGTGCCTTAAGAAAACCGTCCACGAGTTCCGGACAATATGTACTTCCTGAGCCGATGACAGCTACTGTAATTTCTTTCATCTTAAAAACCCTTTCTTATTTATACTGCTGGAAAATCCAATTTACACAACCTGTTACGGGCGGCTGTGTAAGTTTGATGAAGCTGAGCTTTCTTCCGCTTGCCATGACAGCCTTATCCATAAGAGCTTTAAGATAAATCTCTGACGGAAGCTTTGTGTGAATTGAACCTGAGAGAACAACTTCAACAACTTCATCTGTGAAGTTAAGTGTATTGAGATGAGCTGTGATAAGTGCAGCTCCTCTTTCTGCCATTTCATCGATGATGTCAAGCACTACCTCGTCGCCGAGCTTTGCTGCATCAAAGAAGAAGTCGATAAGGCGCATGATAAAGTTATCTGCATCCTCTTCCTCAAACTTAGAAACGAGAGAAAGGAATTCTTCCTTTGTAGAGATGGAATACTCATCAAACACCATTTTTGTAACAGCTGTTTTTCTGAGTCCGAGATATACGTCATCGTAAACAATTCTGTATGTCTGTGATGCAATCCAATGACCGTTACCTACGTCACCTGAATACTCTGAAAGACCTGCAAGCTGAAGCATTTTACCGTCAGAGTCAATAGCGTTACAGCAAGTACCTGTACCGCAGTTGAAGCCGATAGCCGCAGGACCTGTAGATCCTGCCTTTACAACGATGAAGCCGTCATTATAGATTTCAAAGTTTTCAAGACCGTAGTCGAGAAGACGCTTTGTCATTTCGTCGTGCTGGAACTGATGGTCAATACCTGCAAGACCCATAAGAGTGAAAGACACATCCTTGAGAGAAATGCCTGCTTCGTTTACAAGGTTTTTGAGACCTGCCCAGATGATATCTGCAGCCTCGTCGAAGCTTCCTTCCATATTTTCGTGATTGCTGCCCGGTCCTTTGACCATAGCGACAATTTTCTTGTCCTCATCAAAAAGGGCATAAGCGGTTTTTGTACCGCCACCGTCAACACCAATGTAGTAACTCAATTTGGTTTCTCCTTTATGTTTATTTCAAAAACTTAATAAAAGTAAATGAGTCATCCGTACAAACACGGACACATACGTATGCACAATACGTACGTTAGTATTATACATTATCAGAGAGATAAAAACAACTGTTTTTTACATTTTTTTGTAAACGACTATGCCAAACTCGGTTTCTGTTGCAAGATATGTCAGCTCCGCAAGCTTCATCTGGTCATTCCTGCCCGTTTTATAGTAGTAAGGTGTCATTTTAAAAAGATTAATTATATCTTCATTTGTTTCGAGCTTTATCATATTGCAGACCTTAGTAAAATCAATCTGCATTAATCCGTCAGGAGCTGTCTCGCTGACTTCATTTTTATACGGCTTGTCATATATAGCTTTTTTCAGACCCATAAGGTGATTTTCGAGAGGAAATGCCTTTATAAAGACTCCTCCCCTTTTCAGCACACGAAGCACCTCTTTTTCAGCATAAGGGGCAAAAACACAAAGCACGACATCACAGCTTTCATCAGGCAAAGGAATGTCTGCCGTACTTGCGACAGCCAGTTGCAGCTCTTTACAGCGTTTTGCACCTGCAATTACAGCCTGCTTAGAAATGTCTATTCCGAAAACAGAGGGATTTTCAGAGTTTCGGACAAGGGCCGTGTATATCTGCTCAGTGTACCAGCACTCACCGCAGCCGAGGTCAACGAGAACTGCATCCTCAGCAGTTGTCTTACTGACAGCATTCACGAGTGCATCGCAAAGATTCCGGTAGTATCCTTTTTCAAGGAAATCCTGCCTTGCCTTGACCATAAGGCTGTCATCACCGTGACGTTTCTTTGATGATTTCTGCGACTGAAGAAGATTGACGTAGCCTTGTCTTGCTTTATCAAAGCAATGATTATTTTCACATCTGTATGTTTTTTCCTGCAATTCAAGAACCTGTGCGCACACAGGACAACGGAAATTAACTTTCATTAAATCACCTTAAAATAAGCCTCCCGAAGGAGGCTTTGAATTATTTGTTATTAAGCAATTTCTCAGGCGATTCACTCCATGGAGCCTCGATTGGTTCTGCCTGAATTTTTTCAGGTGCTGCCCAATGAACCGCATTTGTGATAACTCTCTGAATATCTGCATTGTGGAAGGTCGGACTGGTTTCGTGACCCGGCTGGAAATAGAACACCTTGCCAAGACCTCTGTTCCAGCAGCAGCCTGAACGGAAAACCTCTCCACCGCCGAACCAACCGATGAAAACAAGCTCATCAGGCTGAGGAATATCAAAACGCTCACCGTACATTTCTTCAACATCAAGGTAAATGAACTCACCTATTCCCTTTGCGATAGGATGAGTAGGATTGATATTCCAGATTCGTTCTCTGTCTCCCTCACGCCATTTAAGTGAGCAGGTTGTACCCATAAGGCGCTGGAAAATTTTCGAATAATGTGCAGAGTGAAGAAGAATGATACCCATACCTCTGAGCACTCTGTCCTGAATTTTTGAAACAAGCTCGTCAGGCACTTCTGCATGACCGCAATGTGCCCACCAGATGAGAACATCAGTATTGTCAAGTATCTCGTCAGGAAGACCGCACTCGGGCTCATCCTGAGTTGCACAACGAATATTGAGCTCTTCGTCCTTACCAAGGAATCCCGCAATACAAGCATTGATTCCGTCGGGATAAACCTTTATAACATTTTCATCAGACTTATCCTGTATATGTTCGTTCCATACTGTTACATTTATCATAATAATTTGCACCTCCGTTACTAAAATGTTATCATAACTGCCTGTTATTTTCAATAGTCTTTAAACGTTTTTTGTATGTTGCATTGACTTTGACGGTGTTAAATTGTAAAATGTATCTGTAGTACCATTGAAGGAGCGATTCTATGGCTAATGTTTTAAATAAAATCATACGTAAAGCTATCGGTATATTTGAAGGTGGACTTTCCCAGGAGCAGGCAAAGTGGGCTGAAGAAGCATACGATGTTCCTGAAGAGGCAAAAAAGGACTTACGTCAGCTTGCTGCTGAGGGAATTGTTATGCTTAAAAACAATGACACCCTGCCTCTTGCAGGTAAGAGAGTTGCTGTTTTCGGCAGATGCCAGTACGATTATTTCTACTGCGGCTATGGCAGCGGTGGTGACGTAAACATTCCCTACAAGGTAAGCTTTGCTGAAGCTTTGCATAATCAGAAAGAAATAATCATAAACAAAGACATTGATAACTTCTACCGTGAAATGTCCGAAAACAATCCCCCTGACGAAGGTTATTGGGGTCATTGGCCTTTCAACTTTCCTGAATTTATCCCTGATGAAGATCTTATCAGAAAAGCTGCCGATGAATGTGACGCTGCTGTGATAGTAATCGGTCGCGCCGCAGGTGAAGACAGAGAAAACAAGCTTATAAATGGCAGCTATTATCTGACTGATGACGAAATAAGATTGCTTGATAATGTTACTGAAAACTTCGGTAAAACCGTAGTAGTGCTCGACTGCGGCAACATAATCGATATGGAGAAAATCAACTCATATAAAGATAAGATTTCCGCAATTCTGTATGCCTTCCAGGGTGGTATGGAAAGCGGTAATGCACTTTGTGATGTTCTTTCAGGCAAGGTAAACCCCTGTGCAAAGCTCACTGACACCATTGCTCATAATTACGATGATTATCCCGGTGCAAGTGATTTTGGCGGTAAGGATTTCAATAATTACACTGAAGACATTTTTGTTGGCTACAGATAT
Organism: Acutalibacteraceae bacterium; assembly: GCA_036309125.1. GTDB lineage: Bacteria > Bacillota > Clostridia > Oscillospirales > Acutalibacteraceae > CAG-488. The sequence continues at coordinate 10,058 of JAXJUJ010000025.1, forward strand.
TTCGAGACATTTGCTTCTGATAAGGTGCTTTTTCCTTTCGGATACGGTCTGAGCTACACTTCTTTCAGTATTGAGCCTGAGAAATTCCTTTTAAACGATGACGGAGTTACCGTTAAAATCCGCGTTACAAACACAGGTAATGTTGCAGGTAAGCAGATTGTTCAGCTTTACTGTGAACAGCCCTGCGGAAAAACCTCGACTGCAAAAAGGGTTTTGTGTTCATTTGCAAAAACCGAGCTTCTCAATGCCGGTGAAAGCTGTATTCTTGATTTTGACGTATCTTTTTATTCCGTATCCTCTTATGACGATATAGGCAAAACAGGTTTTAAAAACTCTTATGTACTGCTCGAGGGTTGGTATAAATTCTTCGCCTCCGACAGCGTGAGAGGCGGCACGGAATGCGGTAGCTTTGAAGTGGATGAAACATACTGCATTCAGGAGCTTCAGCCTGTATGTGCTGTCAAAAACAGCTTTACGAGAATGACAAGAATGTACGACGGCAGAAAAGGTAAAGAAACCGTACCTGCACCCGATACTGATCTGAAAAAGCGTATACTTGACAATCTTCCTCCTGATCTTCCTTGTGCAAAGGATTGCGGATATAAGCTTTCTGATGTCAAGTCTAAAAAGATTACAATGGATGAATTTGTTTCACAGCTTACCCTTAAAGAGCTTGAAGCTATCACCCGTGGTGACTACACAATGCACAGTCCTCTCGGTACAAGCGGTAACGCAGGCGTATTCGGTGGAGTCCTCCCCTCTCTGAGAGCTAAAGGTATTCCGCCACTCAGCACAACTGACGGTCCTGCAGGCATTCGTGTGACAAAAAAGCGTTCACTTCTGCCGACGGGAGCATGTATGGCTGCATCGTGGAACACACCACTTATCGAAAAGGTATATTCTTTCGTTGCGAGTGAAATGAAGGAATGCGGCTCTGACATACTTCTCGCTCCCGGAATGAATATTCACAGAAACCCGTTATGTGGCAGAAACTTCGAATATTTCTCCGAAGATCCCGTTGTCAGCGGAAAATGCGCCGCTGCTGTCGTAAGAGGTGTTCAGTCACTCGGTGCAAGTGCATGTCCAAAGCATTTCGCTTGTAACAATCAGGAAGTCAACAGAAACAAAAACGATTCCAGAGTAAGCGAAAGAGCACTCAGAGAGATTTATCTCAAGCCTTTTGAAATCGCTGTAAAAGAATCTGCACCAAAAAACATTATGACATCATACAACAAAGTCAACTCCGTTTACAGCTACAACAATTACGATATGGTTACAACTGTTCTCCGTGGCGAGTGGGGTTATACAGGAAACATTATGACCGACTGGTGGACAAAGCACACCGAAAGCCCTGAATTCAAGGGTCTGCGTGATAATGCTTACCGTGTACGCGCTCAGGTTGACGTGCTTATGCCCGGTGTTAACGGACGTTTCGGTTCAACTAAAAAACCTGATCCGACATTATTAGAAACCTTTGGCAGTGAAGATGGCATAAAACTCGGTGAAATGCAGAGAAGTGCTAAAAACGTTCTTAAACTGTGCCTTGATTATATTGATTAATTCAGGCGATTGTGTTATAATATCACTAAATTAAAATAATGAGGTGGGAGTATTGCGGATGTTTCAGAGTTAAATACATCTGTGTACTCCCATTGTATTTTTACATTCATTTCCGAAAGGAGTTTTAAATTATGGGACTTATAAGAGCAGGAATCGGAGCATTGGGCGGAGTAATGGCTGACCAGTGGAAGGAATTTTTCTACTGCGATTCACTTGAAAACGATGTGTTGATGGTAAAGGGTCAGAAGCGTGTAGGCGGACGTTCATCAAACACAAAGGGTCACGATAACGTAATTTCAAACGGTTCAGGCATCGCTGTTGCCGACGGTCAGTGTATGATCATCGTTGAGCAGGGCAAGGTTGTTGAATTCTGTGCCGAGCCGGGTGAATTTACCTATGACACATCAACAGAGCCGAGCATCTTCTCAGGTAAGCTCGGTGATTCAATCAAAGAAACCTTCAAAACAGTAGGTAAGAGATTTACATACGGTGGAGATACAGGTAAGGATCAGCGAGTTTATTATTTCAACACAAAGGAAATAATGGACAACAAATTCGGTACACCCAATCCGTTTATGTTTGAGGTTGCCAACAAAAGACTCAATCTGTTCCGTTCCGTTCAGGTAAGATGTAACGGTGTGTATTCATACAGAATCACAGATCCTCTTCTTTTCTACACAAAGCTTGCAGGCAACGTAAGCGATGAATACAGAAGAGAGGAAATTGACAATCAGCTCAAGACTGAGTTTATCTCTGCTCTTCAGCCTGCATTCGCAATGCTCACAGAGCTTGAACTCAGACCTGCACAGATTCCTGCACACACA
>JAXJUJ010000026.1:0-5755 GCA_036309125.1 Acutalibacteraceae bacterium
GGATTCGAACCATCGAAGTCGTTGACGGCAGATTTACAGTCTGCTCCCTTTGGCCACTCGGGAACCTACCCATTTTATGGAGCTGGTGGACGGACTCGAACCCCCGACCTGCTGATTACAAATCAGCTGCTCTACCAACTGAGCTACACCAGCGTCTCAACGCTCGTATACTATAACACACGAATATGCTTTTGTCAACACTTTTTGCAAAAAAATTTTACTTTTTTTTGATTTATTTTTTCAGCCGTTTTTTGTTCTCTTCCGGGCATTTTCAAGAGCCTTTTTCTTCCCTGTTTTTTATATAAATACAAACTGTTAAAACAAACATTTACCTTTGAAAACATCTGAGACGCACTATTCTGTGAACAGATACAATTACTAAAAAAATCCCCTCTCCGGTTTTCACCGAAGAGGGGTAGTAAACATCAATCAGTTATTGTAAAGACCACGCTTCACATATGATGTGTGAAGGATTTCGTGAGCCTTGTGGCTACCGGGTTCACCGAAGAACTCGCTGTAAGCACGCTTAACAGCTTCGTTATCGTGTGACTTACGGTTAGCGTTAGCAGCATCTGAAGAATAAAGAGCTGATGCACGCTTTGCCTTGAAATCAACAAAGTTACGTGTTGTTGCGTCTACGATCGGCTGACCGCCACCGTTGATACAACCACCGGGACAACCCATGATTTCGATGAACTGATACTCGCTTGTACCGTTCTTAACCTGCTCCATAAGTGTCTTAGCGTTTGCTGTACCACTTGCAACAGCAACCTTAACCTGAAGATCGCCAACTGCATAAGTAGCTTCCTTAACGCCTTCCATACCACGTACTTCTGCAAACTCTACGCTATCAAGAGTCTTGCCTGTGATCTTCTCAACTGCTGTACGGAGAGCTGCCTCCATAACACCGCCTGTTGCACCGAAGATAACTGCAGCACCTGAGCCTTCGCCGAGAGGACTGTCAAATGCTTCCTCAGGAAGGATGTTGAAGTTGATACCTGCACCCTTGATCATTCTTGCAAGCTCGCGAGTTGTGATTGAGTAATCAACATCTGCAAAGCCTGATGCATTCTGATCATCACGGCCGATTTCAAACTTCTTAGCTGTACAAGGCATTACGCTGACTGAAACGATCTTTGCAGGATCAATGCCCATCTTCTCAGCATACCATGTCTTGAGTGTAGCACCAAACATCTGCTGAGGTGACTTACATGTTGAAAGGTGATCAAGCTGCTCGGGATAGTAGAACTCGCAGTATCTGATCCAACCCGGTGAGCATGATGTGATCATCGGAAGTGTGCCACCGTTTGTGATTCTTTCGATAAGCTCCTGTGACTCTTCCATAATTGTAAGGTCAGCAGCGAAGTTTGTATCGAATACCTTGTCAAAGCCAAGGCGACGGAGAGCTGTTACCATCTTGCCCTCAACGTTTGTGCCGATTTCGTAACCGAACTCTTCACCGAGAGCTGCACGTACAGCAGGAGCTGTCTGAACAACAACATACTTCTCAGGATCATTGATAGCAGCAAGAACGTCTGCTGTGCTGTCTTTCTCATAAAGAGCACCTGTCGGACAGCTTACGATACACTGACCGCAAGAGATACATGAGTATTCCTGAATCTTCTTCTCAAACGGAGAAGTGATAGCTGTGTCGAAGCCACGAGCGTTAGCACCGATAACTGAGATACCCTGATTGTCACAAGCTGCAACGCAACGACGGCAAAGGATACACTTGCTGTTGTCACGAACCATATGAGCCATTGAATCATCAAAGTTGAACTCAGGAAGAACACCGTCAAAACGGCCTTCATCGTCAACGCCATACTCCTTACAGAGCTTCTGAAGTTCGCAGTCGCCGCTTCTTACGCAAGAAAGGCACTTACGGTTATGAGTTGAGAGGATGAGCTCAAGAGTAGTCTTTCTTGAAGCACGAACCTTCTCTGAATTTGTAGAAATTTCCATTCCCTCGTTTACGGGGAACACACAAGCTGAAACAAGGCTTCTTGCGCCCTTTACTTCAACCATACAGATACGGCAAGCGCCGATCTCGTTCATCTTCTTAAGGTAGCAAAGTGTAGGAATTTCGATTCCTGCATAGCGAGCAGCCTCAAGAATTGTAATACCGTTAGGCACACTGTAGGGCATGCCATTTATTTTAATATTAATCATTTCCATATCTGACACACTCCTTATTTCTTAATAATTGCACCGAACTTACATGAATCCATACAAACACCGCACTTGATACACTTTGATGTATCGATTGTGTGTGCAGTCTTAACAGCACCTGAAATAGCGCCAACCGGGCACTTTCTTGCGCAGAGAGTACAGCCCTTACACTTGTCAGCCTCGATTGAGAAGCTGAGGAGAGCCTTACATACGCCTGCAGGACACTTCTTGTCAACGATGTGAGCGATATACTCATCCTTGAAGAAACGAAGTGTTGCAAGAACAGGGTTGGGAGCTGTCTGGCCAAGACCGCAGAGAGAGTTTTCCTTGATGTAGTAAGCAAGCTTTTCAAGCTCGTCAAGATCAGCAAGAGTTGCCTTACCGTCTGTGATCTTTTCAAGGATTTCCATCATTCTCTTTGTACCGATACGGCACGGAGTACACTTACCGCAAGACTCATCAACTGTGAAGTCGAGGAAGAACTTAGCGATGTCAACCATACAGTTGTCTTCGTCCATAACGATAAGTCCGCCTGAACCCATCATACAGCCGATAGCTGTGAGGTTGTCGTAGTCAATCGGTGTGTCCATAAGTGAAGCAGGAATACATCCGCCTGAAGGACCACCTGTCTGAGCAGCCTTGAACTTTTTGCCGTTGGGGATACCGCCACCGATATCTTCAATAACCTCACGAAGAGTTGTACCCATCGGAACTTCAACAAGACCTGTGTTATTAATCTTACCGCCGAGAGCAAATACCTTAGTACCTGCTGACTTCTCTGTACCCATTGATGAGAAGAATTCTGCACCATTGAGGATGATCTGCGGAATGTTAGCAAATGTTTCAACGTTGTTTTCAGTTGTCGGCTTGCCGAAAAGACCCTTAACTGCAGGATACGGAGGACGAGGACGAGGCTCACCACGGTTACCTTCGATTGAAGTCATAAGAGCTGTTTCCTCACCGCAAACGAATGCGCCCGCACCAAGACGGATGTGAAGGTCAAAATCAAAGCCTGAATTGAAAATGTTTTTACCAAGAAGACCGTTTTCACGAGCATCCTTGATAGCCTTATCAAGACGGTTAACAGCGATCGGGTACTCAGCACGAACGTAAACGTAACCTTCTGTAGCACCTGTTGCGTAACCGCAGATTGTCATAGCTTCAACGATACAATGGGGGTCACCCTCAAGAACTGAACGGTCCATGAATGCACCCGGGTCACCTTCGTCAGCATTACATACAACATACTTCTGGTCTGCTGCATTCTTAGCTGTGAAGCTCCACTTAAGACCTGTCGGGAATCCGCCGCCGCCACGGCCACGAAGACCTGAATCCTTAACTACCTGGATAACATCTTCCGGTGTCATTTCTGTAAGACACTTAGCAAGAGCCTGGTAACCATCCATTGCGATATACTCTTCGATGCTTTCGGGGTCGATAACACCGCAGTTGCGAAGAGCGATTCTGTTCTGCTTCTTATAGAAGTTTGTTTCGCTCAGGGGCTTGATAGCATCCTGAGTGATTGTCTCATCATAGATAAGACGCTTAACCATACGACCCTTGAGCAGGTGCTCTTCAACGATTTCGGGAACGTCTTCAACCTTAACCTCGCTGTAGAAGCATCCTTCAGGATATACGATCATGATCGGGCCTAATGCACAAAGTCCGAAGCAACCGGTTTTGATAACCTTAATCTCATTTTCAAGACCCTTTGCCTTGAGTTCTGACTCAAGAGCTTCGATGATCTCGCTACTATGAGAGGAGGTACAACCGGTACCGCCGCAGACAAGAACGTGTGAACGATACATTGTGTTTTTCCTCCTTAGTCTTTAACAATAGCGCCAACTGTCAACTCTGTAACGGGGTTGCCGTTAACGATGTGGTTAGCTACGATTTCGGGCACATTTTCAGGGCTGAGCTTAACATATGTAACCTTTTCATTGCCCGGTGCGAATACTTCAACAATCGGCTCGTACTGGCACATACCGATGCAGCCTGTCTGAGCGACTGTAACATTTTTGAGACCTCTTTTTGCGACCTCGTCAACAAATGCGTTGAGAACGGGTCTTGCGCCTGCTGCGATACCGCAAGTTGCCATACCAACAACAACACGGATGCCTTCGCCGTTACCCTCACGGTCTGTCATTGATGCTCTCGCCTTGTCACGGATAGCCATCAATTCTTCAAGTGATTTCATAACGCTTACCTCCACTTATATTTTGTGTTTGTTCTTCAAGATACTCTTTGATCCACATCGAAACCGAGGGCTCCGAAAGAGGAACATCGCCCAGAATGGCTTTCAATTCCTCGGTGGAAAGAGTGAAAACTTCTTTGTCAATACCGAAACGGTAGATAAACTCACGGTCGGTATTCATCGTTATCAGCATTAAAACGGTGGAATTCATATCACCGACAGGGGTGAAATCGATACTGTCTGTTTTGAAAACAGCCGTAACCTTCGTCCCCTTACCGACCTCGGACTCTATCTCAAGATGTCCGCCCGTCTGCTCTGCAGCAAGTTTGAAAAGCGGAATTCCCATTCCGACTTTACGGGTTGTCCGTGTGGTGAAAAACGGGTCTTTGACATTCTCAACCTGTTCGGGCGTCATACCCTTTCCGTTGTCATAGATACCTATCAGAAGCTCGTGCTTCGCAGTATCTTCAAGCACCTCTATTTCAATAAGCGGTGCATTGGCGGAAATGGAATTCTGCGCAATATCAAGAACGTTCAAGGATAATTCCCGCATAAGCTCCTCCGTAATTCAAGCTGAAAAATTATGCTTTATATTTTGCAAGGATACCGTCGATATCGTCTGCAACGAGCTTACCGTAAACTTCGTCGTTAACAGTAAGAACAGGAGCAAGACCGCAAGCACCGATGCAACGGCAAGCTTCTACAGAGAACTTTCCGTCGTCTGTGCATTCACCTGCTGCGATACCGAGATTCTCGCAGATTCTGTCGATAAGATCCTGTGCGCCCTTAACATAGCAAGCTGTGCCGAGGCAAACAGAGATGTTGTACTCACCCTTCGGAGAGAGTGCAAACTGAGCATAGAATGTTGAAACACCATACACCTTTTCAAGTGGGATGTTCATACCGTCTGCAATCATGGTCTGAACCTCGAAGGGAAGATAACCGTAGATTGCCTGTGCCTGCTGCATTACGTGCATGAGCATACTTTTGTCGCCCTTGCACTCGTCGATTACAGCACGCAACTGTGCCTCCTGCTCAGGTGTTCCTTTGAAGGGAAGTTTGCTGATTTTTTTGAGCATTGAGTTGTTCCTCCTTTACAACAATTTCAATTTTCAGGCGACATTTTCAAATCCGAGAGCTTTGAAAAATCTCGCCCTGGAAAAGAATGTTATTTTTTTAACATTCTGTAGCCGCACTTTGACATTATAATAATGTTCGTATCATTATAACATAGTAAAATCAAATAGTAAACATATTTCTGCAAAATTTTTAATGTAGGTTTACAATAGAAGTGTTACAAAAGCGAAAAAATAAATGACGAATGGAAAAACCTGTGTTACAGTTAAGTTGCTCAGACAAAACCGACAGGAGGTTAACCATTCGTCATGACAA
>JAXJUJ010000027.1:0-9679 GCA_036309125.1 Acutalibacteraceae bacterium
GTCGGGGATTGTGATGCTTGTAAGGCTGTCGCAAGAATAGAACACCTCATCTCCGATGCTTGTTACGCCGTTGCCGATTATGATGCTTGTAAGGCTGTCGCAATCATAGAACGCACTCGATCCGATTGTGGTGACACTGTCGGGAATTGTTATGCTTGTAAGTTTATGGCAAGAACGGAACGCAGAATTTCCGATGCTTGTTACGCTGTTGCCAATTGTTACACTTGTAAGGCTGTTGCAATTATAGAAAGCATAATCTCCGATGCTTGTTACGCTGTCGGTTATCTCATAACTCGTTCTTGTGTTTCCCATCGGATACTGTATAAGTTTCGTTTTATCCTTATTAAATAACACTCCGTATTCATCTGATGAATATGCAGTATTATTTTCATCTACTGTGATGCTTGTAAGGTGGAGGCAACCGTAAAATACATACTCACCGAGTGTGGTAAGACCTTGCGGCAAATCAAACTTTTCAAGTAGCTTACAATCAGAAAATGCTCGGGTTCCCAAACTTTTCACAGAGTCCGGCAAATCTATTTCTGTCAGCGATTCGCACCCATAAAACGCTTCTTCACCGATAGAAACAACCGACTCGGGTATATTAACCGTCTTTAACTTTTTGCAAAGGTAAAACATCTCTACAGGGATTTCACTGATTTCGCAATTTATTTTTACATCGGTAAGTTCAGAGCATGAAGAGAAGCATTTTTCACCTATGAGTTCTACTCCTTTTGGAATTTCTACAGAGCTGAACCGACAGCTATAAAATGCCAACGCGCCGATTTTTTTCAAAGAGTCCGGCAGATTTATTGACTCATAATAACCAAAAAAAGCTTTATCACCAATAATTTCAAGCCCGACAGGCAAAACAATATTTTTTAATACTTTTATATATATATTGGAAAAAGCACTGTCTCCGATTTCTTTTACTCCGTCAGGTACAATATATGTTTCTTCCGGTTTTGCTTCAGGATATTCCACCAGAACAGTCCCGTCCTTGCTGAAAATAACTCCGTTTTCATCGTTTCTGTAGGAAGGATTATCCTTGTCAACTTCAAAAAATGTCAGATATTCACAGAGACCGAAACTGCCCGGTTCCAGATGTGTAAGACTTTCAGGAATATTAAGTCTTTCGATCCTTGTTTTATTGAAAGCATATGGTTCAAGCACCTCCAGGGTGTCAGGCAAATGAATTTTGGTAAGCAGAGTACAATTAAAAAAAGCGTACATTCCTATCTTCTTCAGGCCTGACGGCAGTTTCACCTCTGCCACCGTTGAATCTCTGAAGGCATTTGCTGCTATCTCTGTTACGGGATAGCCGTCGATTTCATCAGGAATCACAATCGCAACATAACCTGACTTGACACATTTGTTGATCGTTACGCTACCGTCTGAGATTGTATATTCAAAATCTCCTGAAGTAAGATGTGTTCCGTTGATATAGTTATAGTTTATTTTAACTTTTTCGAGCTCCGTGTTACCCTCAACAATGTCGATCGCATTCCATTGTTCTTCTGTGCCGTGGTAATAGATATCTGTCAAGGAATTGTTGCCATAGTAGAATGCATTTTCTATCTTAGTAACACTCACGGGAATTTCGACACTGATCAAATTTTCACAATAATGGAAAACTGAAGATTCAATCGTTGTTAGCCCTTTTGGTAATGTGATTGTTTCTATACCTGAAAAACGGAATGCTTCCTTGCCGATTGAAGTAATGCTGTCAGGCAAGTGTACTGTTTTAAGCGATGTGCAACGACGAAATGCTGCGACACCCACTGAAGTGATAGTAGCGTGAATAGCTATCGCAGCCAAATCACCGCAATCGTCAAAAGTGTAGTCCGGTATTGCCGTCAGACTTTCAGGAATATCTATGTATTCAATGCCTGATCCTTGGAAAACATTTGTCTCCATTTCGATTATGTTGTTGTGCAAAACAACATGTCTCAGATTCTCTGAATAAGCAAAAGCTCCTCGTTTAATTATCACTACGCTTAAAGGAATGTTAAATTCTATTTCTGTGCTTCCTGCGGGATACTGATACAATACACTCTTGTTTTTATTATACAGCACGCCCTTTTCATCGCTTGAAAAATATGTGTTTTCAGGATGAACAGAAAAATACTCAATGCTGTAACAATTTTCAAAAGCTGCGTCACCGATCGAAATCAGATTTTTCGGAAGATTTATACCTGTCAGCTTTTCGCTATGCCAAAAAGCACTTTTTGAAATGGTTTGCAGACTTTCAGGCAAAGAGATATTTACTATGTTGCTCGTCCAGAATGCAAAGCTCCCTATATTGACAATGCCCTCATTCAACGTTACATTCTGCAGGTTTATTACACCTCTGAAAGCGTAATCAGCTATCGTTTTGACCGAAGCCGGAGTTGTGAAGTCTGTCAGCAGACTTGCCGTCGGGTAGTTTATCAATTCTGTCTTATCATAATTATACAAAACACCGTTTTCATCGCTTGAGAAATACTGATTATCCTCATCAACGATATACGCTGTTATTGTATTAGACATATGGAATTTCGAAGCGCCTTCAGCACTTATACGCGCTACAGGAGCACCCTCATACTCGGCAGGAATTCTGATAATATTTCCGTTTTCGGCAATGCCCGTTATCGTCGCAACACCATCGCTGACACTGTATGTGAGAACAGCCTCAGTGTCCTCTGCCGAAGCTACAACGGGTGCCTGAACAAAAACAGTAGCAACCATAACAATTATGAGTAAATATGAAATAAATCTTTTTGCAAAATTCTTCATTTTATCCTACCCCTTTCAGAATAAAACCTACCTCTATTTTGAAAACATTATCTTCACAGCTGAGTCCCACAAAGCCGTTATAATTCTTTGCGGTCTTTTTCACAATGCCGATTCCGAAGCCGTGATTTTCTTTGTCACTTTTCGATGTCTTAACCGTGTTATTTTTAATACGCACGTTATTAAGAACAGGGTTCGAAACGTTAAGAACAAATCCATTCGGTGTTTCGTTTCCGACGATTTTTATTTTCGCCTTTTCAACATCTGCACAGCCTCTGATTGCATTGTCAACCGTATTTGCAAGAACTGTGCAAAGATCGTTGTTAGTTATTCCGTTCTGCGGAATTGAACCGCTGAATTCAATCTCTGCTCCCGCTTTTCCTGCAGCAGCCGATTTATCGCTAAGAATTGCATCAGCAAGATAATTTCCCGTTGAAAATCTGCTTTGCGCTGTCGTGAGATTTTCGTGCAGACCGTCAATGTATTCAAGTGCTTCTGCTTCTTTGCCTGCATCTATGAGAGAGCGCAAGGAAATCAGATTGTTTTTATAGTCGTGACGGAAGGCACGGATATCTCTGTTTTTTATAACCATATCCTCGTAATGCTTCAGCTGAAGCTCGAGATTTTTTTCGGTTTCCCGCTGTCTGCGCGAAAGAGCCGAGAATTTGTAAAATGCATACGATATACAAGTAACAACAAGCACTACAGAAATCAGCATCAGCGCGTTGCCTACATCGCTGTGATATTCAGGGTCGGTATTTTCCGTTATACTGTAAAATGTCGCAAGACTCGCAATGTAAACCACAATATAAACAGGTATCGGAATCTCATCCAAAAAGTTTTCGGGGATGATGATTTTTCTTCTGGCTACGATGCCGCACATTATCATAACCAAAAGATACAGACCGCAATAAACAAGAGTTGACTGCACGGCAGAAAGCTGAATAAAAACTGAAGAAACACTGAAAACAACAAAATCCATCAGTCCGCAGAACGTAAGACCAAACAGCAGAAACGTCAGCTTCCTTTTGCTGCGGAACAAAACATACGGTGCACAAACAAACAGGAAAAGAAGTATAATCTCGACAAACAGGTCGAATGTTTCAGAATCAAAACAAAAATATAATCCTGAAACCGATAACAAAGACAAAAAGAGGATAGCGGATATTCTCCACTTCCCCTTTTTACTTTCATATTTAAAAAAGCTGTTTAAAACGTAGCTTTCCGTTGTCACCCCGAGAAGAACCTGCAAAAGACTCACGAAAAAATTTACAGTCATTTATATCCCTCAATCTTTTCTTTTGTTAATCCATTTTAAGTAGTGCTCACAGAAATCATTATACTTCTGCGGACTCATAAAAATCTTTTCACCGTTATCGAGCTGAACAATTCTTTTGTCGAAGCTCTTAACTTTATCAACATTAACAAGATATGAGCGATGAATTCTGAAAAAGCCTAAAGGAACAAGCTCCTTTTCAAGGGAGGAAATCGTCCTGTGACAAACCACATAACCTTCCTTAAGGTAAATGTAGATGTCCTTTCTGGAAACCTCCATATAGTAGATATCCTTCAGGTTGATAACATCATTTCTTCCGTCAACCTTAACCAGCAGCTTTCTGCCTTCGAAATTTGTTGCGACAAAATTATCGAGAGCTTCGAAAACCTTTTCCGGCTGAACAGGTTTTAACAGATATCGATGTGTCCTTACCTCAAAAGCTTCATACACAAAGTCTGAATAAGCAGTTATGAAAACTATACCTTTTTCATCTCCGTAATCTCTGCGTATGATCCTCGCAAACTCAAGACCATCGATGCCGTTAGGCATTTTACAGTCGAGGAAAAACAAATCATAATCAGAAATTCTGTCAATCAATTCATCAAAGTTTAAAAACACATCGTATGATATCTGTATATCCTTGAACTGAATATAATCTTCCAGGACACATGCAATAACATTCAAAGTATTTTTTTCATCATCACATACCGCAATTCTCATTGTTAATGCTCACACCCATCGTTTTTCATTATAGTATAAAAGAAAAAAGATTTCAACATATAAACGCTGAATTCTGCCGTTTTTCACATAATAACACAAATTTCTGAGCTTTTTCGCCAAATGGTACGAATCGTGTAAAAATTGGTACGAAACTGTATTTCGCTGTCACCTGAATTAACAAATCTGCTCAAAATAAAAAATCCCGAAAAGGTTTCAGGCTTTTCGGGATCTTTGATTATGAAAATTGCGAGTTGTAAAGAGTACTGTAAAATCCTCCGAGCTTTATGAGCTCATCGTGTGTTCCCTGCTCGGTAATTTCTCCGTCCCTGACCACAAGAATTGTATCTGCATTCTGTATGGTTGAAAGTCGGTGTGCAATTACAAAACAGGTGCGACCTTTCATCAGGTCATTCATCGCACTCTGAATCTGAATTTCAGTTCTTGAGTCAACGTTCGAAGTCGCCTCGTCAAGAATAAGCATCGGCGTATCGGAAAGAAAAGCTCGTGCAATAGTGATGAGCTGTCGCTGTCCCTTTGAGATATTTACACCGTCATCGGAAAGTATCGTATCATAACCGTCGGGCAGACTTTCAATGTAGGTGTCGATCCTTGCTGCCTTTGCTGCTGCCTTAACCTGCTCCATTGTTGCATTCTCTTTTCCGTAGACGATATTTTCATAAATCGTTCCGTAGAAAAGCCATGTATCCTGCAGAACCATAGTGAATGCAAGACGCAGATCCGAACGTTTTATCTTAAGCGCAGGGTTCGAATCAATCCGTATCTCGCCCGTCTGCGGATCATAGAACCTCATCAGCAGATTGATGATCGTTGTCTTTCCTGCACCCGTCGGACCGACTATTGCGACTGTCTGACCCTTTGATGCTGTAACTGAAACATTTTTAAGAATTGTTTTTTCAGGAGTGTAGCCGAACGTGATATCATCAAGTTCAGCGCAGCCTTCAACATTTTTCAATTCCTTTGCATCGGGCAGATCGAGAGGTTCAGGCTCTTCATCCAGAATTCTGAAAACACGCTCTGCAGCAGAAAAGGCTGACTGAAACTCGTGAAGAATGTTTGAAAACTCATTGATAGGTCCTGCAAACTTACGTGAATACTGAACGAACTGAGCAACACCGCCAAGAGAGATAAAAAACAGTGTTCCTGCCGCAACCGTTCCGCTTTGAGAATACATATAAAGTATACCACCGAAAATCGCCACAAGAGCTATCGAGATATTATTGATAAGATTGATGGTGGGGAAAAGCAATGCCGCATTATACTCTGCATTGTAATAGGCATTCATCGCATCCTCGTTTCGCTTGTTGAAGCGATCTGAGATAACATCCTGTCTGCCGTAAGCCTCAATTGTTCTCGCTCCCGAAAGCATTTCCTCAGCATAGCCGTTAAGCTCACCGTATTTCTTCGACCTTTCACGGAACAAGGGTCTGACCTTTTTTGAACGGTAACGTGTGAAAAGAATTGAAACAGGTACGGTGAAGACAAAAATAAGAAGCATCACCTTTGAAATCTGCCACATAAAAACAAGTGAACCGACGACCGTATATACGCTCGTCATAACCTGAACAAGGTCATGCGAAAGCGTACCGTTTATCGTATCAATATCATATGACAGATGGCTGATTATATCACCCGTCGAGTGAGTGTCGAAATAACCAACGGGCAGAGTATTCAGCTTTTCGAAAAGCTCTTTTCTCATTTTATAGGTGATTTTCTGACTCAGGTGAATCATAACCACCGCAAGAATGTACGAAAGCACAGCAGATGCAGCATAGCAGAGTATCATTTTGATAACATTTTCCCACACTACGGGATAGTCAACGCCCGAAGCCGCTTCAATTGCATCAATCGCTGCACCCGAATAACGCGGTCCGAGAAGCGAAAGCTGATTTGAAAGCAGAGTAAAAATTACCGCAGGGATGAAAAGATGCCATTGGCTGATAACGTATCTGCCGAGTCTTAGCATTATGCCTTTGTTGTCTCTTTTTCTGACTGTATTGGTTTCATTTTTCTTACTCAACGAAGGCACCTCCCATCTGGGATTCGCTGATTTCACGGTATTCGGCGCAGGTTTCGAGCAGATGCTCGTGCTTACCCTGACCGATAACCTGACCGTCTTCAATCACAATGATATGGTCACAGCTTTTGACAGAGCTGACTCGCTGTGCGACAGTAATAACCGTTGAGCCTGACATATTCTCATCAAGAGCTTTTCTCAGATTTGCATCTGTCTTGTAGTCAAGTGCTGAGGATGAATCATCGAGAATCAGTATTTCAGGATTTGATGCAAGTGCACGTGCGATAAGCACACGCTGTCTTTGTCCTCCCGAAAGATTAGTACCCTTTGAGGAAAGCATATGTGAATATCCGTCTGCCGTGGCAGTAATGAAATCGTGTGCCTGTGCTGTCTTTGCAGCTTTGATTATGTTTTCCGTAGGAATATCTCTGCCGAAACGGATATTTTCTTCGATTGTATCGGCATAGATAAAGTCATTCTGCAAGGCTACACCAAACATTGATGTAAGCTTTTCTCGGCTGTATGATTTTATATCCCTGCCGTTAATGAGGATTTTGCCCGAATCAGGCTCATAGAAGCGAAGCAGAAGCTTTATAAATGTAGACTTGCCGCTTCCCGTTGCTCCGATGATTCCGAGTCGCTCACCTTTTCTGAGTGAGAGCGAAAGATTCTGAATATTATTCTTTTTACTCAAGTACGAAAAAGATACATTTTCAAAAGCGATATGTATACCGTCATTTGCATTGCTGTCTGCTACCACGTCAAACTTATCCGGAGTGTCAAGAACTTCTGCAATTCTGTTTGCCGAAGCAGCACACTTTGTATACATAACAAACATTCTTGAAAGTGACATCATCGCCATTGAAATGAGTGTGAAATACTGCATAAATGCAATAACCGTTGCAGGTGAAGACAATCCCTTCGCAACACGCAGAGCCGCAACTGCAACTACAGCAGCAATACCTAGATTCATAAGAAGTGTCATTGACGGGTTGACGATACCCATAATTGTACCGGCACGTCTTTCCTGCTTTGAAAGCTCTGCATTGACCTTATCGTATCTGCGGTTTTCGTGCTCATTTTTTGAAAGTGCCTTGATAACCCTGATGCCCTGAGTGTCCTCTCTTGCAACACGTACCATACCGTCGACCGATTTCTGCACACGTGTATAAAGTGGCACACCCTTACGCGAAATTCCGTAAACCGTCACAAAAATAATCGGCAGAGTCGCAATCATAACGAGCGCCAGTGCACTGTCCATAATCAACGTAAGAGAAATTCCGCCAAGCAGAAGAATCGGTGCTCTGACACCCATTCTCTGCATCATACCTATGAAGTTATGGACATTATAAGTATCCGTAGTGATTCTCGACTCAAGCGACGGAATAGTGAATGCATCAGTATCAGCTGAGGAAAGGTAAAGCGTTTTTTCAAAAAGCTCCTTTCGCATCGCCTTTGAAAAGTTGGTTGTAACCCTCGCTGCCATACGGTTTGCGATGATATTGCCAAGACAGGCTACTGCGGCAAAAAACACCATTAAGCCACCATAGGCAACAACCTTGCCGACCTTCATCTCGTCTATTACATCTTCAAGGATATATGTTAAAATGTACGGCAAAACAAGCTCTGCCATTGTGCCTGTGACCTTGATTAAAAAGCCGACAAGCATACGCAAGCGAAAAGGCTTGAGATAAGATAAAATTCGTTTCATTCTTACATCTCCGAAGAAAAAGATAGAAAAATTATACCCCTGCAGTTTTATGGTGTCAATAAGATTGAAATATACAAAAAATAAAAAAAGACAGAAAGTTTTTCAGCCCTTGATTTTTGACATTCGATTTTTTATATGTTACAATCCGTTTGCAAATAAAAACATATAAACTAATGATATGCTTCAAGGAAAACACTATGTATAACAAAGTTTACATTGAAATCACAAACATATGCAATATGAGCTGTTCTTTTTGTCACGGACACAGCAGAATGCCGAGGCGAATGAGCAAGGAAGAATTCACTCTCGTACTTGACAGACTGACAGGTCTGACAAAATATATCTATTATCATCTTATGGGTGAACCACTCACTCATCCGTTGCTTCCTGAATTTATAAAGCAGGCAGATTCCCGAGGCTTCAGGTCAATCATCACCACAAACGGAACGCTTCTTGAGCATCGCGGTGATGAGCTTCTTTCATCAGGTGTTCACAAGGTGAATATATCTTTACACAGCTTTGAAAACGGAACATCTGAGGCTTATGCCGACCATGTGCGTAAGCTTGCAGACTTTGCAAAAAAAGCTGCTGATAAAGGAATCATCGTAGTCTTCCGCCTCTGGAACAAAGGTTTTGACGACGGCAAAAATGAAATCGCCTTCGATATTCTCAAAGAAAGCATCGACGGTGAATGGGCCGAAAATACACGTGGTATCAGAATACGTAACAAGATCCACCTTGAATGGGGCGAACGCTTCGACTGGCCTGACAGTAATGCAGATATCAAAGGTGACAGATTTTTCTGCTACGGTCTCAGAGATCAGTTCGGTATTCTCTCAGACGGTACGGTTGTCCCCTGCTGTCTTGACAGCGACGGTGTTATAAATCTCGGCAATGTGTTTGAGCAAGACATTCATTCCATTCTTAATTCAGAAAAAGCACTTGACATAATTGAAGGATTTAAACACTCAACAGCTTCTGAGGAGCTTTGCAAAAGATGCGGTTACGCACAGAGATTTATATAACAAAAAACCTCTTCAATCTGATATGCACCCCAAAAGTTAGACACTTTTGGAGGTGCATATTTTTTATGGCAAAGAAAGGGTCAATACAACAAAAATATAGTGCAGAGTTTAAAATATCTGTTATAATGGATATGCGTGAA
>JAXJUJ010000028.1:0-8888 GCA_036309125.1 Acutalibacteraceae bacterium
GAATCAGATTGAAGGGTTATGACCACAACCTTGTTGACAAGGCAGCGGAAAAGATCGTTGAGACTGCAAAGCGTACAGGCGCTCAGGTTTCAGGTCCTGTTCCTCTTCCGACAGAGAAGGAAGTTGTTACAATTCTTCGTGCTGTTCACAAGTACAAGGACTCCAGAGAGCAGTTCGAACAGCGCACACACAAAAGGCTTATCGACATCATCAGACCGTCAGCTAAAACAGTTGATGCTTTGAGAGGTCTTGAGCTTCCTGCAGGCGTAGAGATTGAAATCAAGCTTTAATCTGTGACGCCACAGGTCAAGTTGGCGCAGTTGCCAACCAATAACCTATTAAGGAGGAAAACATAATGAAAAAAGGTCTTATCGGCAAGAAAATCGGTATGACACAGATCTTCGACGAAAAAGGTAATGTAGTACCCGTAACAGTCGTTGAAGCAGGTCCCTGCGTGATCGTTCAGAAGAAGACAATCGAGAATGACGGCTATGAAGCAGTTCAGGTTGGTTTCGGCGATCAGAAGGTAGCAAGAGTCAACAAGCCCATGAAGGGTCACTTCGACAAGAGCGGCGTAGCTCCGAAGAAGGTTCTCAAGGAGTTCCGTCTCGAGAACATCGCTGATGTTAACGTTGGTGACATCCTCAAGGCAGATCTTTTCGCTGCAGGCGAAAAGGTTGACGTAATCGGCACAAGCAAAGGTCACGGTACAGCTGGTACAATCAAGCGTTGGAACTTCGCTAGACTCAGAGAGTCTCACGGTACAGGTCCTGTTGCAAGACACGCTGGTTCACTCGGTGTTATCGACCCCGCTAGAATCTTCAAAGGAAAGAAGATGGCAGGTCACTACGGTGTAGACCGTACAACAGTTCAGAATTTAACTATTGCTAAGGTTGATGCTGAAAACAACCTCATCGCTGTTAAGGGCGCAATTCCCGGTCCTAAGGGCGGCATCGTTGTTATCGCTAATGCCAAGAAAGCGTAATGGAAGGAGAGTTAAAGTATGCCTAATGTATCAGTATTCGATATGAACGGTAAAAAGGTTTCCGACCTTGCTCTTGCAGAGTCAGTTTTCGGAATCGTGCCGAATGCATCTGCTATGCACCTTTGCGTAGTAAATTATTTTGCAAATCAGCGCCAGGGCACACAGTCAACCCTTACACGCGCAGAGGTTAGCGGCGGCGGTAAGAAGCCTTGGAGACAGAAGGGCACAGGTCGTGCTCGTCAGGGTTCAATCAGAGCTCCGCAGTGGACACACGGTGGTATCGCTCACGGCCCGAAGCCCAGAGAATACGGTTTCTCAATCAACAAGAAGGTAAGAAGACTTGCTATGAAGTCAGCTTTCTCTTCAAAGGTTGCAGCTGATGAGCTTGTAGTTCTCGACGAGTTTAAGCTTGATGAAATCAAGACTAAGGAAGTTGTTAAGGTTTTCGCAGCTCTTGAAACAGGCAAGAAGGTTCTCCTTGTTCTTCCTGAGAACAACGATGTTCTTTACAGAAGCGCAAGAAACATTGCAGGTGCAAAGGTTGCTACTGTTAACACATTGAATGTTTATGACATTCTTAACTGCGATACAATGGTTGTCCTCAAGGACGGCATCGCAAAGATTGAGGAGGTATATGCATGAGTAAGTTAGCACAGGACATCATCCTCCGTCCGATTATCACAGAAGAGAGTATGCTTGGCACAGCTGAGAAGAAGTACACATTCTCAGTAGCTAAGAATGCTAACAAGATTGAGATTGCAAGCGCTGTTGAAGAGCTTTTCGACGTTAAGGTAGCTAAGGTTAACACAATCAACTGCCTCGGCAAGCTTCGCAGACAGGGTATGTCACAGGGCTTCACAGCTTCCTGGAAGAAGGCAATCGTTACTCTTACAGAAGATTCTAAGACCATCGAGTTCTTCGATGGTATGATGTAATCAACCACGAATAATCTAAAGATCTAAATTCCGGCGGTAATGTATGGAGTTCGACATACTCCGCGAAGCCGCTTATTAAGGAGTGTGATTTAAATGTCGATCAAAGTCTACAAGCCGACAACAAACGCACGCAGAGGCATGTCGGTTACAGATTATTCAGAGCTTTCAAAGGTAGCTCCTGAGAAGAGCCTCCTCGAACCTCTGAAGAATAAATCAGGTCGTAACAGCTATGGTAGAATCACAGTTCGTCACCGTGGTGGCGGAAACCGTAGAAAGTACCGTGTTATCGACTTCAAGCGTACAAAGTTCGATGTAGTTGCAGAAGTTGCTACAATCGAGTACGACCCGAACCGTTCAGCTCACATCGCTCTCATCAAGTATGAAGACGGCGTAAAGAGCTACATCCTTGCACCTGCTGGTCTCAAGGTTGGCGATAAGGTTATGGCTGGTCCGAATGCTGATATCAAGCCGGGCAACGCTCTTCCTCTTATCAACATCCCCACAGGTACATTCATTCACAATGTTGAGCTTTATCCCGGCCGCGGCGGTCAGCTTGCAAGAGCAGCAGGTAATGCAGCTCAGTTGATGGCTAAGGAAGGCGATTACGCTCTTCTCAGACTTCCTTCAGGCGAACTTCGTAAGGTTCCTGTAGGTTGTATGGCTACAATCGGCCAGGTTGGTAATGTTGACCACGAAAACGTTAAGATCGGTAAAGCCGGTAGAAAACGTCACATGGGTTGGAGACCGACAGTCCGCGGTTCTGTAATGAACCCGAACGATCACCCCCACGGTGGTGGTGAAGGTAAGTCACCTATCGGCCGTCCGGGTCCTGTTACACCTTGGGGCAAACCTGCTCTTGGTTACAAGACTCGTAACACTAAGAAGGCATCAAACAAGCTTATCGTTAGACGTCGTAACGGCAAATAAGTCGAAAGGAGATAAAGATAATGGGCAGAAGCATAAAGAAAGGCCCCTTCGTTGCGCCTAAGTTACTTGCAAGAGTACAGGAAATGAACGAAAAGGGCGAAAAAATCGTTCTCAAAACTTGGAGCCGCAGCTCCACAATCTTCCCTGACTTTGTCGGCCACACATTTGCTGTTCATGATGGACGCAAACATGTTCCCGTATATGTAACTGAGGACATGGTTGGTCATAAGTTAGGCGAATTTGCACCTACAAGAACTTTCAAAGGTCATGCAGGTTCAAAGACATCAAACAATGGTAAATAAGCCGAAGGGAGTGTGTATTAATGGAAGCAACAGCTAAAGTAACCTACGTGCGTATCGCACCCAGAAAGGTTCAGATAGTGCTTGATCTTATCAGAAACAAGCCTTGTGATGAAGCAATGGCAATTCTTAAACACACGCCGAAGGCTGCGTGTGAACCGCTTGCTAAGCTCCTCAAGTCAGCTATGGCAAATGCGGAAAACAAGGATATGGATGTATCTCGTCTTTATGTTGCATCTTGCAACGTTGGACCTGGTCCGATCCTTAAGAGAATCAGACCCAGAGCACAGGGTCGTGCATTCAGAATAAACAAGAGAACTTCTCATATCACTTTGGTTCTCAAAGAAGCAGAATAAGTAAGAAGGAGGGTAAACAAATGGGCCAGAAAATAAATCCTACCGGTCTTCGTATCGGTGTAATTAAAAATTGGGAATCCCGTTGGTATGCATCAAAGAAAGACTTTGGCGCAAACCTTGTTGAGGATTACGAGCTTCGTGAATACCTTCTTTCTACACTTGCTCCTGCTGGTGTACCTAAGGTTGAGATTGAGCGTGACGCAAAGCGTGTTTATGTAAACATCCACTGCGCAAAGCCCGGCATGGTAATCGGTCGTGGCGGCTCAGAAATCGAGAAGCTTAAGGAAATTTGTAAGAAAAAGCTTGGCGGCGACAAAGAGGTTTCTATCAACATCATCGAGATTAAGCAGCCTGACCTCGACGCACAGCTTGTTGCTGAGAACATCGCAGCTCAGCTCGAAAGACGTGTATCTTTCCGTCGTGCAATGAAGCAGTGCATCGGTCGCACAATGAAGCTCGGCGCAAGAGGTATCAAAATTCAGGTTTCAGGTCGTTTAGGCGGTGCAGAAATCGCTCGTAGCGAAACTTATCACGAGGGTACAATTCCTCTTCAGACAATCCGTGCAGACATTGACTACGGTTTTGCAGAGGCTAAGACAACATACGGTCGTATCGGTGTTAAGGTTTGGCTTTACAAGGGCGAGGTTCTTCACGAATCAAGCAATCGCAGACCGCGCCGTAAGGAGGGTTCTAGATAATGCTTTTACCTAAGAGAGTTAAATATCGTCGTGTTCAGAGAGGCCGTTTGAAGGGTAAGGCAACACGTGGTAACAAGGTTACTAACGGTGATTTTGGTCTTCAGGCTACAGAACCGGCATGGATCACATCAAACCAGATCGAGGCAGCTCGTATCGCAATGACACGTTACATCAAGCGTAGCGGTAAGGTTTGGATCAAGATTTTCCCGGATAAGCCGATCACAGAGAAGCCGGCTGAAACACGAATGGGTTCCGGTAAAGGTTCACCCGAGTATTGGGTAGCAGTAGTTAAGCCGGGCAGAGTTATGTTTGAAATTGCAGGTGTTGATGAGGAACTTGCACGTGAGGCTCTTCGCCTTGCAGCAAATAAGCTTCCTATCAAGTGCAAGTTTGTTACTAAAGAAGAAACGGGTGGTGAGCAGTAATGAAAGCAAGTGATATCAGAAAGATGTCAGCTCAGGAACTTGACAAGAAGCTTCTTGAGTTGAAGGATGAACTTTTCAAACTTCGTTTCCAGCAGGCCATTAACCAGCTCGACAACCCGATGCGTATTAACGCCGTAAAGAAGGATATCGCAAGAATCAAGACTGTTCAGCGCGACATCGAGCTCCACGGCGCTAACTCGTAAGGAAAGGGAGGTTAACTGTTATGAGCGAAAGAAACCTCAGAAAGACTCGCGTAGGCGTAGTCAGCAGTGACAAGATGGACAAGACAGTCGTTGTTACTGTTAGAGATAAGGTAAAGCACCCGCTTTACAAGAAGATCGTTAACCGTACAATCAAGTTCAAGGCTCACGACGAGAAGAACGAGTGCGGCATCGGCGACAGAGTATTGATCATGGAAACACGTCCTCTTTCAAAGGATAAGAGATGGCGCGTTGTTGAGATCATCGAGAAAGCTAAATAATTTCGAAGGTGTAAGGAGGCACAATTATGATTCAACAGGAAAGTAATCTTAAAGTAGCCGACAACACCGGAGCAAAGGAGATCAGATGTATCCGAGTTCTCGGTGGTACCGGCAGAAGATACGCCAACATTGGCGACGTCATTGTTGCTTCAGTTAAGAAGGCAGCACCCGGCGGCGTTGTTAAGAAGGGCGATGTAGTTAAGGCAGTTGTTGTTCGTTCAGCAAGCGGTGTTCGTCGTAACGACGGCACATACATTCGTTTCGACGAAAATGCAGCTGTTATCATTAAGGAAGATAAAAACCCAAAGGGCACACGTATTTTTGGACCTGTGGCAAGAGAGCTTCGTGACAAAGACTTCATGAAGATCCTTTCACTCGCTCCCGAAGTGCTTTAATCAGGGGGTGCAACTATGAGTAATAAAGTACACGTTAAGACAGGTGACGAGGTCATCGTAATCAACGGTAAGTACCGTGGCCACAAGGGCAAGGTTCTCCAGGTTGCTCCGGCTGAGGGTAAGGTTATCGTTGAAGGCGCTAACATTGTTACAAAGCATGTTAAGCCGAGAAAGATGGGTGAGCCCGGCGGCCTTATCAAGGCTGAGAGCGCACTCTATGCTGACAAGGTTCAGCTCGTTTGCCCGAAGTGCGGCAGACCGACTCGTGTTGGTCACGCAGCAAAGGCTGACGGTAAGAAAGATAAGAAGCGCATTTGCAAAAAGTGCAACGCGGAATTTTAATAGGGAGGTACATGACACATGGCAAGATTAAGAGAAGCCTATGTAAACGAAGTCGCACCGGCTTTGATGAAGAAATTCGAATACAAGAGCGTCATGCAGATCCCTAAGCTTGATAAGATTGTTATCAACGTAGGCTGCGGCGAAGCAAAGGATAACCCCAAGGCTATCGATGCTATCGTAAGCGACCTTCAGCAGATCACAGGTCAGAAGCCGTATCTCTGTAAGGCAAAGAAGTCAGTTGCTAACTTCAAGCTCCGTGAGGGCATGACAATCGGTGTTAAAGTTACACTCCGTGGCGAGAGAATGTATGAATTCCTTGACAGATTCTTCAATCTCGCTCTTCCGAGAGTTCGTGACTTCAGAGGAATCAATCCTGACGCTTTCGATGGCCGTGGTAACTACAACATGGGTATCAAAGAGCAGTTGATTTTCCCGGAAATCGATTACGATAAGGTAGATAAAGTTCGTGGTATGGACATTTGCTTCGTTACCACAGCACAGACAGACGAAGAAGCTAGAGAGTTGCTTACACTTATGGGCGCTCCGTTTGCGAAATAAGGAGGGGTTATTGTGGCAAAGACAGCTATGAAGGTTAAGCAGGCCAGAACTGCTAAGTTTTCAACAAGAGCATACAACAGATGTAAGATCTGCGGCAGACCACATGCCTATCTTCGTAAGTACGGAGTTTGCCGTATTTGCTTCAGGGAACTTGCTCACGCAGGTCAGATCCCCGGAGTAAAGAAAGCAAGTTGGTAAGCGAGCAATTGCATTAAGGAGGTTGACGGTATGCAAATTACAGATTCTATCGCAGATATGTTGACCAGAATTCGTAACGCTAGTTCTGCAAAACATGATTCTGTCAAAATCCCTGCATCTAACATGAAGAAGGCAATTGCTCAGATTCTTGTTGATGAAGGTTACATCAAAAGCTTTAAGGTCGAGGATGACGGTAAGCAGGGCATGATCGAAATCGCTCTCAAGTACGGTCAGAACAAGACTGCAGCTATCACAGGTTTACGTAGAGTTTCTAAGCCCGGCTTACGTATCTATTCAGGTTGCGAGGATATGCCCAAGGTTATGAACGGCCTCGGCATTGCAATCGTTTCTACATCAAAGGGTATTATGACTGACAAGGACGCACGCAAGGCTAACGTCGGCGGTGAAGTTCTTGCATTCATCTGGTAAGGAGGTGCTGTTAGGATGTCACGTATAGGTAAATTACCCGTAGCTATTCCTGCAGGCGTTGAAGTTAACGTTGAAGGCAGCACTGTTACAGTAAAGGGTCCTCAGGGAACTCTTACCAGAACAATGAATAGCAATATGATCATTAAGATGGAAGACAACACAGTTGTTGTTGAACGTCCTAATGACAACAAAGAAAACAGATCTCTTCACGGTCTTACAAGAACACTCATCGCTAACATGGTTGAGGGTGTTAACACAGGATACAAGAAAGAGCTCGAAATCAACGGTATCGGTTACCGTGCAGCTATGGCTGGCACAAGCCTTGAGTTAAACATCGGTTACTCACACAAGGTTATCATGGCTCAGCCTGAGGGTATCAAGATTGAGGTTCCCTCACCGAACAAGATCATTATTTCCGGTCCTGACAAACAGAAGGTTGGTCAGTTTGCCGCTGAAGTACGCGAAAAGCGTCCTCCGGAACCTTATAAGGGCAAGGGTATCAAGTATGTTGACGAGTATATCCGCCGTAAGGAAGGTAAAACCGGTAAGGGTGGCAAATAATCTTAATGAAGGAGTGAAACACTTATGGTTAACAGACCAGACAGTAAAAAGGCTAGACTTGCTCGTCATGCCAGAGTTCGTAAAAAGATCTCAGGTACAGCAGCTTGTCCTCGTCTTGATGTATTCCGCTCATTACAGCACATCTACGCTCAGTTAATAGATGACGTTGCAGGTGTAACACTTGTAAGTGCTTCTACTGTTGAGAAGGATTTCGTGGAATATGGCGGAAATAAAACCGCAGCCCGCAAAGTGGGCGAAATGCTCGCACAGCGTGCCAAGGACAAAGGCATTGAAGAATGCGTATTTGACCGTGGCGGCTATATCTATCACGGCCGTGTTCAGGAACTGGCCGAAGGCGCCCGTGAGGGTGGCCTCAAGTTCTAAGTAAGGAGGAATTACTTTTGGCTAAGATTGATGCATCGGCTTTAGAGCTTCAGGAGCGCGTTGTTACTATCAACCGTGTTTCTAAGACAGTTAAAGGTGGTCGTATCTTCAAGTTTGCTGCTCTCGTAGTAGTAGGCGACGGTAACGGAACAGTAGGTTTCGGTATCGGTAAGTCAGGTGAAGTTCCTGACGCTATCCGTAAGGGTATTGAAGATGCTAAGAAAAACCTTATTAAAGTATCTCTCAGAGGAACAACAATCCCTCATGAGATCATTGGTAAATTCGACGCAGGCGTTGTTCTTCTTAAACCCGCTGCACCCGGTACTGGTGTTATCGCTGGTGGTCCGGTTCGTGCTGTTCTCGAAGCAGTTGGTATTAAGGACATCCGTTCAAAGGCATTGCGTTCAAACAATCCGTGCAATGTAGTTAGAGCTACAATTGACGGTCTTTCAAAACTCCGTACAGTTGACGAGGTTGCAGCAGTTCGCGACAAGTCAGCAAAGGAAATTTTAGGTTAAGGAGGGCGGTTCAAAATGGCAGATGTTAAAGTAAAGCTTGTTAAGAGCTTGATTGGCAGCAAAAAGGACCAGATTGCTACCGCTCATGCACTTGGTCTTCATAAGATCGGGGATGTTTCAGTACAGCCTGAAAACCCCCAGACTCTCGGTAAGGTGAAGAAAATTTCACACCTTCTCGAAGTAACTGAAGCATAAGCAAGGAGGTGCGAATTATGAAGTTGCACGAACTTTCACCGGCAGCTGGCTCAACAAAGGAGCGTAAGCGTATCGGTAGAGGTGCAGGTTCCGGTCAGGGTAAGACCGCTGGTAAAGGTCACAAAGGTCAGAAAGCCCGTGCCGGTAGAGGCATGCGCCCAGGTTTTGAGGGCGGTCAGATGCCTTTGCAAAGACGAGTTCC
>JAXJUJ010000029.1:0-11212 GCA_036309125.1 Acutalibacteraceae bacterium
CAAAAAGGAAGGCTTCAAGATCGTTTCTGACGGCACAGACAATCACCTTATGCTTGTAGATTTACGTGCTTTTGATATCACAGGTAAAGAAATGGAACACCGTCTTGACGAGGTTCACATTACTGTTAATAAAAATACTGTTCCGAACGAAACACAGAGCCCGTTTGTAACAAGTGGCCTTCGTATCGGTACACCGGCCGTAACATCAAGAGGCTTCAAGGAAGAAGAGATGCTTCTTATTGCAGGCTGGATCAAGAAAGTTGCAACAGATTTTGAGGGAAGCAAGGATCAGATTACAAAAGAAGTTACTGAGCTTTGCGCAAAGTTCCCGATTTATTAAGGAGAAGTCACAATGAAAGTAATGGTTGTTGGCTCAGGCGGACGTGAACACGCCATAATAAAAAAGCTTAAAACAAGCACTGAGATTGATGAAATCTTTGCACTTCCAGGAAACGGTGGTATGGCAAAGGATGCTACCTGTGTTAACGTAGGAGCTAAAGATATCGAAGGCCTTGTGAAATTTGCAGTTGAAAATTCAATCGATTTTGCTGTCGTTGCACCCGATGATCCGTTGGTGCTTGGTGCAGTTGATGCGCTCAACGAAGCAGGAATAGAATGCTTTGGTCCTAAGGCTGATGCTGCTATAATCGAAGGCAGTAAGGTTTTCTCAAAGAACCTTATGAAAAAGTACAACATTCCTACAGCTAAGTATGAAGTTTTTACTGAAATGGATGCAGCTCTTGAATATATCAGGACAGCTCCGATTCCGACAGTTATCAAAGCTGACGGTCTGGCACTCGGTAAGGGTGTTATAATCGCAATGACACGTGAGGAAGCAGTTGACGCTATCCGTTCAATGATGGAAGATAAGGTCTTCGGCGACAGTGGCAGTAATGTTGTTGTTGAAGAATTCCTTACAGGTCCCGAGGTTTCCGTGCTCGCATTCACAGACGGAAATGTTGTTAAACCGATGGTTTCTTCAATGGACCATAAGCGTGCCTTTGATAACGATGAAGGTCTTAACACAGGCGGTATGGGCACAATCGCTCCGAATCCGTATTACACTCCTGCTGTTGCAGAGGATTGTATGGAAAAGATTTTCCTTCCCACAATCCGTGCAATGAAAGCGGAGGGCAGAGAGTTCAGAGGATGTCTTTACTTTGGTCTTATGATTACTCCGGACGGCCCGAAGGTTATTGAATATAACTGCCGTTTCGGTGACCCTGAAACTCAGGTTGTTCTTCCGTTGCTTGAAAGTGACCTGTTCACAGTAATGAAAGCTACTGCAAGAGGGGAGCTTGACAAAACTGAAGTTAAATTCAGCGATAAGTCAGCTTGTTGCGTAATTCTCGCTTCTAAGGGTTATCCCGTTAAGTATGAAAGCGGATTCGAGCTCACACTTCCCGAAACAGATGCTGAAAGTGAAATTTTTGTCGCAGGTGCAAAGCTTGACGGTGAAAAGCTTCTCAGCGCAGGCGGAAGAGTTCTCGGCGTAACAGCAGTTGCTCAGAATCTTGAAACAGCAATTAAAAATGCATATGAGCTTACCGATAAGGTCGGCTTTGAAAATGGCTTCTGCCGCAGAGATATCGGTCAGAAAGCCCTGAATGCGGAGGTTAAATAAATGGTATATCGCATCTATGTTGAAAAGAAAAAGGGTCTTGATAACGAAGCAAAAAGTCTTCGTTATGACATCAGACACATTCTTCAGATAAAATCACTTGAAGAAGTACGCGTTATCAACCGTTATGACGTTGAAAATATCGATGCAGACTTGTTCAATTACTCAAAGAAGACTGTTTTCTCAGAGCCTCAGCTTGATATTATCTATGATGAGCTTCCTGAGGATAAAGCAACAGTTTTTGCTGTTGAGTACCTTCCCGGTCAGTTTGATCAGAGAGCTGACTCAGCTGCACAGTGTATTCAGATCATCTCAAAGGGTGAGCGTCCGACAGTACGTGCTGCTAAGGTTTATCTTCTTTACGGTAACGTATCAGCTGATGAGCTTGAGCAGATCAAAAAGTATGTAATCAACCCCGTTGAGTCACGTGAAGCTTCACTTGCAACAGTTGAAACACTCAAGGTTGACTACGAAATCCCCACAACAGTTGAAACACTCGAAGGCTTCAATGACCTCGATGCAGAAGGTCTTGCTGCATTCGTTAAAAATTACGGTCTTGCTATGGACAATGATGACATCGCTTTCTGTCAGTCATATTTCAAGTCAGAAAACCGTAACCCCACAATTACAGAAATCAGAATGATCGACACATACTGGTCTGACCATTGCCGTCATACAACATTCCTTACAACTATCGATAAGGTAACATTTGAAGACGAGCTTCTTCAGGCTGCATATGACGATTATCTTAAAACACGTGAATTCCTCGGCAGAACAAAGCCGCAGAATCTTATGGATATCGGTACTCTTGCCGCTAAATATCTTAAGAAGATCGGCAAGCTTGATAAGCTTGATGAGTCTGAGGAAATCAACGCTTGTACAGTTAAAATCGAGATCGAGGTTGACGGTGTAAAAGAGCCGTGGCTCCTTCTCTTCAAAAATGAAACTCACAACCACCCGACAGAAATCGAGCCCTTCGGCGGTGCTGCTACTTGTATCGGCGGTGCTATCCGTGACCCGCTTTCAGGCCGTTCATATGTTTACGCTGCTATGCGTGTTACAGGTGCTGCTGACCCGTTGAAGCCTGTTAAGGAAACAATGGAAGGTAAGCTTCCTCAGCGTAAGATCGTTACAACAGCTGCTGCAGGTTACTCTTCATACGGTAACCAGATCGGTCTTGCAACAGGTATGGTTGATGAGCTTTATCACGACGGTTACGCTGCAAAGCGTATGGAAATCGGTGCCGTTGTTGCAGCAGCTCCTCAGGAGAATGTAAGACGTGAGCGTCCCGAAGACGGTGATATCGTTATCCTCCTTGGTGGTAGAACAGGTCGTGACGGTTGCGGTGGTGCAACTGGTTCTTCAAAATCACACACTCTTGATTCTCTTGAATCCTGCGGTGCTGAGGTTCAGAAGGGTAATGCTCCCGAAGAAAGAAAGCTTCAGCGTATGTTCCGTAACGGTGATGCCTGCCGTATGATCAAGCGTTGTAACGACTTCGGTGCAGGCGGTGTTTCAGTTGCTATCGGTGAGCTTGCTGACGGTCTTGAAATTAACCTCAACGCTGTTCCGAAGAAGTATGACGGTCTTGACGGAACTGAGCTTGCAATCAGTGAATCTCAGGAGAGAATGGCTGTTGTAATCGAAAAGGAAAATGTTGAAGCTTTCCTTAAGATTGCTAACGAAGAAAACCTTGAGGCTACAGTTGTTGCTGAAGTAAAGGCAGAGCCCAGACTCAGAATGTTCTGGAACGGCAACACAATTGTTGATATCAGCCGTGAGTTCCTTAACTCAAACGGTGCTGAAAAGCATATCACAATTGAAGCTGCAGGTGCTAAGGATTATAATAAGGAAATCGCTGAAAACTTCTCAGAGGGCTTCAAGGCTCTTGCAGATGATCTCAATGTCTGCTCAAAGAGAGGACTTTCAGAGCGTTTCGACTCAACAATCGGTGCAGGTACAGTTCTTATGCCTTTCGGTGGTGCAAATCAGCTTACTCCGATTCAGGCAATGGTACATAAGGTATCTGTTGAGAAGAAGCATACAAATGACTGTTCTGTTATGACATGGGGCTACAACCCGTTCATCACAGAAAAGAGCCCGTACCACGGTGCATACCTTGCCGTTGTCGAGTCTGTTGCAAAGCTTGTTGCAGCAGGTGCAAAGTATGAGGATGTTTACCTTACATTCCAGGAGTACTTTGAAAGACCGAACAAGGATGCAAAGCGTTGGGGCAAGCCACTTTCAGCACTTCTTGGTGCTTTTGAGGCTCAGAAAAATCTTGGTGTTGCAGCTATTGGCGGTAAGGACTCAATGAGTGGTACTTTCGAGCACCTTGATGTTCCTCCGACACTTGTTTCATTCGCTGTTACAACTGAAAAAGTTGACAACATCATCACAAACGAATTCAAAAAGGCAGGCAGCAAGGTTGTTCTTGTTAAGCCTGAATATGATGAAAATAATCTCCCGAAGACAGATTCACTTCTCGCTCTCTTTGATGAGGTTGTAGACCTTATGAGAGCAGGTAAGGTGCTTTCAGCTTACACTCCGACATTCGGCGGTGTTGCAGAAGCAGTTATGAAGATGGCATTCGGTAACGGTTTCGGCTTCGCATTTGATTCAGCACTCAGCCTTGAAGATATCTTCGGCTATTGCTACGGTTCATTCCTTCTTGAGCTCAGCGACGATACTGAAATCGGTGCACTCATCGGTTATGTTACAGAGGAAAAAGCTTTCGCTTACGGTGAAGAAAAGCTTTGTGCAGGCGAAGTTCTCAAGATTTATGAAGATAAGCTTGAAAGCGTATTCAGCTGCAACATTCCTGCTGACAACAAAGAAATCGAAACCTTCTCTTACGAAGCAACTGAGCGTAAGGCTCCCGCAATCAAGGTTGCACAGCCGAAGGTTCTTATCCCTGTATTCCCGGGCACAAACTGTGAATTCGACACAGCTAAGGTTATGCGTGATGCAGGTGCTGACGCTGAAATCATTGTTATCAACAACCTTTCAGCAGACGGTATCGCAAGAAGCGTTGACAGCTTCGCTGAGAAGATCAAGTCAGCTCAGATGATATTCATTCCGGGTGGCTTCTCAGGTGGTGACGAGCCCGACGGTTCAGGTAAGTTTATCACAGCGTTCTTCAGAAATGCTGCTATCAAGGATGGCGTAACGGATCTTCTTGAAAATCGTGACGGTCTTATGTGTGGTATCTGTAACGGCTTCCAGGCTCTTATCAAGCTTGGTCTTGTTCCTTACGGTAAGATCATCGACACTGACGAGAACTGCCCGACTCTTACATTCAATACAATCGCACGTCACCAGTCAAGAATGGTAAGAACACGTATTGCTTCCAATAAGTCACCTTGGCTTGCAGGTACAAAGGTCGGCGATATCTATAATGTGCCGATTTCTCACGGTGAAGGTCGTTTCCTTGCAAGCGAAGAGCTTATCAAGGAGCTTGCTGTAAACGGACAGATTGCAACACAGTACGTTGATCTTAACGGCAATGTAACAGATGACGTTCACTTCAATCCGAACAACTCAATGTCTGCTATCGAAGGTATCACTTCACCTGACGGACGTGTATTCGGTAAGATGGCTCACTCAGAGCGTATCGGCTACGGTCTTTATAAGAACGTTTACGGTGAATACGATATGCAGATGTTCTCTTCTGCTGTTAAATATTTTAAATAAGAGGAGCGAAATAAAATGGGATACTTGTCAGATATTGAAATCGCACAGCAGTGCGAAATGAAACCCATTACAGAGATCGCAAAAGCAGCTAATATTGACGATAAATATATCGAGCAGTACGGCAGATACAAGGCAAAGGTTGACTACGCTCTTCTCAATGAAACAGAAGAGAAAGAGGGTAAGCTCATCCTCGTAACTGCAATCACTCCCACACCCGCAGGTGAGGGTAAAACAACAACTACAATCGGTCTTGCCGACGGTCTTCGCCGTATCGGCAAGAACGTAATGGTTGCTCTTCGTGAGCCGTCACTCGGCCCCGTTTTCGGTGTCAAGGGCGGTGCAGCAGGCGGCGGATACGCACAGGTTGTTCCGATGGAAGATATCAACCTTCATTTCACAGGTGACTTCCACGCAATCGGTGCAGCAAACAATCTTCTCGCCGCAATGCTTGACAACCATATCCATCAGGGTAACGCTCTCGGCATTGATACACGTCGTATCACATGGAAGCGTTGTGTTGATATGAATGACAGACAGCTTCGTAACGTTGTTGACGGTCTTGGAGGCAAGGTTAACGGTGTTCCGCGTGAAGACGGATTTGACATTACTGTTGCATCTGAAATTATGGCTGTTTTCTGCCTTGCAACTTCAATCACAGACCTCAAGGAAAGACTCGGCAGAATTATTGTCGGCTATTCTTATGACGGAAAACCTGTAACAGCAGGTGATCTCAAGGCTGTCGGTGCTATGACAGCACTTCTCAAGGATGCTATCAAGCCGAACCTTGTTCAGACTCTTGAAGGCACACCCGCATTCGTACACGGTGGTCCGTTCGCTAATATCGCACACGGCTGTAACTCCGTTATCGCAACAAGAATGGCTATGCGACTTGGTGATTACGCTGTTACGGAAGCAGGCTTCGGTGCAGATCTCGGTGCTGAAAAGTTCCTTGATATCAAGTGCCGTTATGCAGGTCTTAAGCCTTCTGCTGTTGTTATGGTTGCAACAGTACGTGCTCTTAAAATGCACGGTGGTCTTGCAAAGACAGAGCTTGGCTCAGAAAATCTTGAAGCACTTGAAAAGGGTGTTCCGAATCTTCTTCGTCACGTTTCAAATATTACCAATGTTTATAAGCTTCCCTGCGTTGTTGCTGTCAACAGATTCCCGACAGATACAGACAAGGAAATCGAATTCATCATTGATAAGTGTAAAGACCTTGGCGTAAATGTTGTTCTTTCAAATGTCTGGGCTGAAGGCGGTAAGGGCGGAGAAGACCTTGCAAAGGAAGTTGTTGCACTTTGTGAAAAAGAAAATGACTTCTCATTCTCATATGAGCTTGACGGCTCAATCGAAGATAAAATCGAAGCAATCGTTAAGCGTGTTTACGGCGGTAACGGTATCAGCATTCTTCCGGCTGCGAAGAAGCAGATTGAAACTCTCAAAGAGCTCGGCTTTGAAAATCTTCCCATCTGTGTTGCTAAAACACAGTACAGCTTCTCAGATGACCCGACGAAGCTCGGTGCACCGGAGAACTTCACAGTTACAATTAAAAATGTCAAAGTATCAGCAGGTGCAGGCTTCATTGTTGTGCTTACAGGTGATATTATGACAATGCCCGGTCTTCCGAAAGTACCGGCAGCCGAGAAAATTGACGTTGATGAAAACGGCGTAATTTCAGGCTTATTCTAAAATTTACAGGAGTGCAGTTTTCTGCACTCCTGATAAGCATTTTTCATAGCAAGAAAAGGTGATTATTATGGCAATGTGGCAGCAGGAAATTGAAACCATGCAGCGCGAAGAGCTCGAAAAACTTCAGTCTGAGCGTCTTTGCTGGCAGGTAAACAGAATGTACGAGCGAGTTGAACTCTTCAGAAAAAGAATGGACGAGCTCGGACTCAAACCTTCGGATATTCACGGAATCGAAGACTTACATAAGCTTCCGTTTTCATATAAACAGGATTTAAGAGACTACTATCCGTACGGACTCTTTGCAGAGCCGATGGAAAATATTGTTCGTGTGCACGCTTCAAGCGGTACAACAGGTAAAAAGATAGTTGTTGGTTACACTCGCAATGACCTTGATAAATGGGACAATTGTGTTGCACGTATGATGACTGCGATAGGTCTTGATAATACTGATTTCATTCAGGTTGCATACGGTTACGGACTTTTCACAGGCGGCCTCGGTGCTCACGGTGGTGCAACAAAGATCGGCGCAACTGTTATTCCTATTTCTTCAGGCAATACAGCTAACCAGATTCAGACAATGGTAGACTTCGGTTCAACCTGCCTTTGCTGTACTCCTTCTTATGCTATGTACCTTGGTGAAGCTATTGAAGAAGCAGGTCAGACAGATAACCTTAAGCTTAAAGCCGGTATCTTCGGTGCTGAACCGTGGACAGAGGAAATGCGCCACGCTATCGAAGAAAAGCTTCGTATCAAGGCTTACGATATCTACGGTCTTTCAGAAATTATGGGACCGGGCGTTTCTTATGAATGTTCAGAACAGTGCGGTATGCACGTCTGCGAAGATATGTTCATTCCCGAAATCATTGATCCTGATACAGGCGAGGTTCTTCCGGCAGGTGCTTCAGGAGAGCTTGTTTTCACAACAATCACAAAAGAAGGTTTCCCGCTTATCCGTTACAGAACAAGAGATATCTGCTCTCTTAACTATGAAAAGTGTGCTTGCGGCAGAACTCACGTTCGTATGAACAAGCCACAGGGCAGAAGTGACGATATGCTTATCATCCGCGGTGTTAATGTATTCCCGTCACAGGTTGAAGAGGTTCTTCTCAAGGTTGGCAGCGGCATCACACCGAACTATCAGATCATCGTTGACCGTGTTAATAATAACGATACATTTGAAGTCAACGTTGAAATGGACGAGTCAATGTTTACAGATGACGTTAAGTCAATCGAAAGACTTGAAAAGACTATCACTAATGAGCTTCGTTCGATGCTCGGCATCGGTGCAAAGGTGCGCCTTGTTAACCCGAAATCTATCACAAGAAGTGAAGGCAAAGCAAAGCGCGTAATTGATAAGAGAAAAATATAAGGGGGATAATACTATGTACGTAAAGCAGCTCTCAGTTTTTGTTGAAAATAAATTCGGCAGAATTTCAGAAATTATTAGCGCTCTTGCAGAAAATTCAATCGACATTTCAGCTCTTTCACTCGCAGACACATCAGAGTTTGGTATTCTCCGTCTTATTGTTGATAAGCCTGAACTTGCAGTTGATGTTCTCAAAGCAGAGGGCGTAATCGTAAAGCTCAGCGATGTTCTTGCAATCGCAATTGACGATGCACCGGGTGGACTTGCAAAGGCACTTGAAGTG
Organism: Acutalibacteraceae bacterium; assembly: GCA_036309125.1. Taxonomy (GTDB): domain Bacteria; phylum Bacillota; class Clostridia; order Oscillospirales; family Acutalibacteraceae; genus CAG-488. The sequence continues at coordinate 8,653 of JAXJUJ010000029.1, forward strand.
CTTACGGCAGCAAACGTTGTAATTGAGTATATGTACGCTTTCATCGGCAAGGCAGACGGTAAGGCTATGACAGTTATCCGTGTAGACGATGAGCCTAAAGCAATCGACGCTCTCAATAAAGGCGGCATAACACTCCTTACAACAGACGATATTTCAGCAAGATAAATTAACAGCAAGAAAGCCGTAGCAGTTTAATCTGCTACGGCTTTCTTGTGGAATAATATATTGTATTTGTGAATTAGTTGTGCTACAATTGTTGTGCTGGACAAAATCAAATGTTTTGCATATACTTTTGTGTGTTATGTAAGATATTTTATTTGGCGATAGTTGGAGCTATGTATTTTTCGCGCGTAGCTTCGGCTGCGAACTTTTTGTTTATGGAGGTAAAAAAGATGAAAAAAGGAACAATGAAAAAATTGTTGGCTTTGATGCTGTCGCTGGTGATGTTTATGACCTTTGCTGCTTGTGGTAGTGAGTCATCAGATCAAACGGGGAACAATGAAAATGATGATAACTCAAAGACCGGTGTTGAGTACAAAGTATCAAAGAAGACAAACTATGATTCTGACGGAAATGTAGTTAGTTGGACAGAGTATGAGTATGATGACAACGGTAATGAAATAAAAAATACTGACTACGATTCAGATGGCAGTATAGATTCTTGGAATGAATCTGAATACGATGACAATGGTAATAAAATAAAATATACATACTACCATGGTGGCAGTCGAAAATCTTGGACTGAACACGAATACGATGATAACGGTAATGAAATAAAAGAAACATACTACCTTGGCGGTGTTCTGGAGTCTTGGAGTGAATACGAATACGACGCCAATGGTAACAAAATAAAATCCACAAATCATGGTTATGCAAAAACCACAGGGGAATACGAATACGATGCCAACGGTAACGAAATAAAATGCACATATTACGAATCCGACGGTAGTAAAGGTCATTGGTTCGAATACGAATACGATGGCAACGGTAACAAAATAAAATATACATACTACAATTCTGACGGCAGTATTTGGCATTGGGATGAATACAAATACGATGTCAATGGTAATAAGATAAAAGAAACACGCTACGATTCCGATGGCACTATAGATTCTTGGAATGAATCCGAATACGATGCCAATGGTAACGAAATAAAATGTACATACTACGATTCCGACGGTAGTATCGACGGTTGGAGAGAATACGAATACATATCTATCAAAAACTGATCAGATTCAATAATGCTATATTGAAAAAAGATTAATCAACGCAACTCGGATATTCAAAGTGGTAATGCCTAAAAACAAATCCCTGCAACAGCTTAACTGTTTGTTGCAGGGATTCTTCTTTAAAAAACTTTATGTAATTTCACATTTACAAAATTCACCACAATCAGCACCAGAGCGGCAACCCCAAGATAACCACAGACAGGATAAACAATACCTATCAGCTTGTCAAACCCGAAAATACTTCCGATAAATGATAACACGGACAAGCAAAGAATAAGTATAACTGAACCTTTTTTGCCGATTTTAAACCTTGTTCTTGCGAACTCATCAACGGCAAACACACTTGAAACCGATGTACCGAACATTCCTCCGAAAAGCAGAAAAGCAAAGATATAAGTAAAAATATCACTGATATTCTGTGCCGCTGCAAGCATAGGAAGCTGAGCTGTAACCGATTCGGGACACATAGCCATTGTAAGCATAATTCCGAGTGCAATAACCAGAAGCAATACTCCGCCACCGATGATTCCCGTGTAAAGCGTCGATTTATTTTGAACAGCTTTTCCGATAGGAGTAAGAATACCGATCGAAGCGAAAAGATTATATGAAACAAATACGATTGCTGAAACAAGCCAGTTCTGAAGAAGCGGATTGTCGGCTTTGTCTGAAGCGAAAGTGATGCTGTCAAAACCTGATTTTGTACCGTACACTGCGAAAATCACAGCAGACATAATAACAAGCGCAGGCACAGTAACCGAAAATGCCGTAACCATACCGTTAATACCGAAAATTGCGACCAACGCAACGAGCAGAACGAAGATACCCGAACCTAATAACGGATTTATACCGAAAACCTGCTCGAGCATCGCACCGACGCCTGCGGTCATTATTACAAACACACCGAAAAGAAAAAACACCTCAAGTGCCACGAAGATACTTCGTAATATCTTATTATCTTTTTTGATTACCACCTTGTCCATATCGCTGATGCCCGTGAGCTGAACATATCGCGTGAGGAGTATGCCGAAAGCTGAAAGCAGCACAGCTGAAACAGCCATTCCGACGAGTCCGACCTTGCCGAACGAACCGAAAAACTGCCATAGCTCCTGACCTGAAACATATCCCGCACCGAGGAAACATCCCGCAAACGTGAACATAAGGTTTATTGAATTGATCTTTTTCATTTTACACTTCCAAACAAATTATAACATCTAGATATATTCGGGTTTGTAGGGCAAAGGTTTTCACCTTTGCAGATAATAGATAAGAGATAATATTGAATAGTTGAGGGTCTGCGACGCTGAAATATAATAGCCGATTCAAGTCGTGTA